>PLST01000110.1:0-4057 GCA_003164255.1 Acidobacteriaceae bacterium
TGATGCCCAGGTAGCCATGATGCACGGCGCCGCTCTTGATCAACTGCTCCACCGTGGCCTTCACAATCTGCGAGGGAATTGCGAATCCCGCCCCGGCAAACGAACCGCTGCCCGAAATGATGAACGTGTTGATGCCCACCAGTTCTCCATGCGCGTCCACAAGCGGGCCGCCGGAGTTGCCGGGATTGATCGCCGCGTCCGTCTGAATGAAATCGCCCGGCTTGCGCGGATCGTCAGAGTAAGGATTCGGCCGGTCAAGCGCGCTCACAATGCCGCGCGTAACGGAAAACTGGAAGTAACCGAAGGGGCTGCCAAAGGCAAGCACCGACTGGCCGGGATGCAAGCGCGTCGAGTCGCCCCAGGCAATGCTGGTCAGGTCCTTCGCGTCGATGCGGATCACGGCCAGATCGTTCAGCTTGTCCACGCCCACCAGCTTCGCCGGAAACACGCGGCGGTCGTTCAGCGTAACGCGAATCTGCGTTGCGTCGTCAACCACGTGCGCGTTGGTCACAATGTAGCCGTCAGGCGAGATGATGATGCCGCTGCCGATGCCNNGGTCCAAAAAACTGCTCAAATCCAGGAGGCAGCGCGTTCGGCGGAATGCCCGACGCCTCTCCATCCTGCTCGCTATCGTCGCTGTGCCCGCGCGACGTCACCGACACATTCACAACCGCAGGCGTGACGCGTGCGGCCACTGCTTCTACTGCGTTATCCAGCGCCGTCAGCGAAGACACGCTGCTTTCATCCATNNAGCACAGCAGCCACTGCGCCAACCGGAACAGCGGCTCGCTTTGCTTTTGCTACTAAAGAATTAGTTGATGCAGACATTGTTTTCTCTCCGTTGGGTTGAAGTTGCTGATTAAAGTTGAATGACCAGCCAGCCATCGCGTATTGCTGCGATGCCCGACTGTGGGGTTTTCAAACTTGCTGGCAAGACTCTGAAGATAAGCCGCGTCACCGTGATCCTGCTCTGCGGCTGCAGTGTCGACGGCTGATGACCCGAAGGCGTACGCGCATCGCCTTCAGTTGTGGGATTCGCCGGCGCGTCGTAATCCGCGGTCAAGTTATTGCTCTCCGTTGCCGGCTGCACTTGCTCTGTCTCCCAGCTAGTCAGCACGATCCACTGCTGCTCCGCAATCTCTGGCTTCGCGCCTGCCGCGTCCGCCCTCGTCCCTGTTACGGGCTGGCGCCGAGCAGATTCTGAGAACGAAGTGTTGATCGCACGCACGCCGTTCTGCCCGACCTCGGCGCGTTCAACCGGCGCATCTGCAGTCATCGCCTTCACGGGGCGAACATCCCCGCGCGATAGGCCAATCGTCGTCTTCAATTCGAGCGTAGCCGGAACAACCCGGGCATTACGATCCCAGGCTCTTCGATCTTGGTAATAAGCCGCATTCACAAGCCGCGCATCCTGTTGCACAGCTTNNGACAGCTCCACGGCTCCAAACACCAGGCCAACACTCAGCGCCCCCAGCAGCGCGCGCGCTTCTACCGGCCTCAACGCGACCCTCCTGCGCAGAATGCTATGGACGCGATGGACCAGTTCCGGGCGTCGCTGCCATGCACCTAAGGAAAGCGCCTCAGACCTGCGTTCGAGTCCTCGCTCGGCCAGGCTGGCAAGGCAGGCTGCGTAAGCGCGCGGCGCGTTCGTCACGCTGATGACGCCATCGTCGCAAGCCATCTCCCGTTCGCGGCACAGGCGGCGTTCAATCCAGGCCAGCGCCGGGTTCAGCGGGAACAACGCCAGGCAAATCTTCTGCAGCAGGTTGGTCCAGTCGTCGCGCCTGCGCAGATGTTCCGCTTCGTGCAACACAATCTGCTCAAGCTCGCCTGAGGTCAATCGCGCAAACAGCCAGTCGGGAATAAGAATCCGCGGCTTCGTGAATCCAATCACGCTCGGCCGCTGCAAACTCGTCGTGGTACAAATCTCCACCGTCCCGCGTCCCCATGCTGCACTCGCGTGAGCCTGCAATGAAGTGCCGCTGCCCTCAAGCTCAATCGGCGCCGCCGCCTTCCAAATGTTTCGCAACCGCAGCGCATGAACTCCAAGCGAGGCAGCGCGCGCAATCGTAGCCGCGGCCCAGAGCAAGGCGATCACCACGCTCCAGCGCTCATCCAGACGCAGCCACGCGCTCGTTTGAGCCGCAGGCGCAACCTGGGCCGCACCGCCGACGGCAGCGGAGGCTAAGCTCGACACCAGCGCCAGCACCGGCAAACTCACCAGCGTGATGAAAGCGGCAGACCACAGCGCAAAGCGATGTGCCGCCGAAGTGCGGGGCGCAAAACGCAGGCAGAGAGCAAGCCCGCAAACGAGAAGCGCCCCTTGCCAGAGGCCCGTAAGGGCCGCGCTGGCTGCCTGCGTTGAGATTGCCCTCAACGCTGACTCAAACGAGCCGGCCGCGCCGGACAACATCCCAGGGAGAGCAGTCCATAGAGGAGAGAGTGCGGTCAGCATCGCTATCTGCCCCCCTCGTTCTCGTCCGGNNCGGCTCGCTTCCTCCTCGGCCACACAAGGCCGATAAACAAACGCTCGCCCTTCCTGCCGATGGTCCACGTATCCCTTTTGCTCGAGTATCCGAATGGTGGTGAGCACCGAGTTGTAGGCCAGGGTTTCGCCGTCGGGCATGGACGCCACCAGGTCGTTCACCGCCGACTCGCCGCGGCGCCACAAAATCTTCATCAACCTCAGCTCAGCCTCGGTCAGCGTATTTGATTTCTTCGGCGGCATCTCTATCCTTCTGATTCCATTCGATCAAGGGCCAGGTGGGGATCCACCACTTGCAGCTATAGACGCACAACTAAAGGATTAGTTGTGTGGTTTTTCCTAATATCCAAAGAAAAATTTCGCCTAACACCCGACTCACACCGCCGGTCCGCGTTCCCACCGACCTCCGAGCAACCGCGCTGCTATCATTGCCTGAACGGTGGGCAGACTATGGAATTTGGACTCAAAGGCAAGACGGCCTTGGTGTTAGGCGGCAGCGGTGGTCTCGGTCGAGCCATTGCCCTCGCGTTGGCTGCTGAAGGCGCCAAAATCGCGGTTGCCGGTACCAAACCCGCCGCAATTCAAGAAACCCAGACTGTCGTTGCGGCCCTCGCCGGCAAAAGCATCGGCCTGGCCTGGGACCTCGCCGATCTCTCGGTCATCGACGCCAACGTCTCCTCGATTGAAAGCCAGCTTGGCCCCGTCGACATCCTCATCAACAACACGGGAGGCCCACCGCCCACCACCGCCGCCGGTCAGGATCCGGCGCTCTGGTTAAAGCAGTTTCAATCCATGGTGCTTTCCGTCATCGCCGTCACGGACCGCGTATTGCCTTCGATGCGCCAGCGCCATTGGGGCCGCATCATCACCAGCACGTCCTCAGGCGTCGTCGCGCCCATACCCAATCTCGCCATTTCGAACGCCTTGCGCCTCTCCCTCGTCGGCTGGTCCAAAACCCTCTCGCGCGAAGTCGGCAAAGACGGCATCACCGCAAACATTATTCTTCCCGGCCGCATCGCCACCGATCGCCTAAGATTTCTCGACGAATCCCGCGCCAGGCGCGATGGCCGCACCGTGGAAGAAGTCGCGCAAGAGAGCGCCGCTACCATCCCCATCGGCCGCTACGGCAAGCCCGAGGAGTACGGCGCCGTCGTCGCCTTCCTCGCAAGCGAAAGCGCCGCCTACATCACCGGCTCCGTCATCCGCGTCGATGGCGGCATGATCCCGAGCGTTTAGCTTTCTGAACGTTTGTTTTTGTAATATTGCGGGTGCCCCACGATTGCTTTTGTAACATCGCGGGTGCCCCTGGTCCCTCGCATTTGGGGACCAGGGAAGGCAGAAACTCAGCGAACCAATTCACACAGCGCAGGAGCAGATTCGAATGGACAGCAAAACGATAGAAACGCTCGCCGGCATCTCCACCGCAACCATCACCACCGTGCTGCTCAAAAAAGGGCTGCGCAACGTGTGGCTGCGTGGAACCAGGCCGCTCGTACCCGGCCAGAAGCGCATCGCCGGGCCCGCGTTCACGCTGCGCTTTGTCCCCGCGCGCGAAGATCTCGCCACTCCGGA
>PLST01000110.1:4156-4611 GCA_003164255.1 Acidobacteriaceae bacterium
GGCGTCGCCGTATTTCCCGATGACGCCATCGTGGTGGATGAAGACGGAGCCGTTGTCATTCCCCGCGCCATGATCGATCCTGTTCTTGAAGCCTGCGTCGAGCAGGAAAAGCTTGAAGCATGGATCGTGAATGAAGTGCGCCGCGGCGTTCCCTTGCCCGGCCTGTACCCAGCCAATGCCGAAACCAAGGCACGCTACGAAGCCTTCCGCGCAAAGCAGGCCGAAGCCGCAAAATAGCGGGTGCCCCCGGTGCCTCGTCTGCCGCGGCGGAGGCACCGGGGAAAGCAAATATTCAACCATTGAATCCAGGCAGCACCAATCAGGGAGCACGCACCATGACAACAGGCCTGCGCAAGGGACTCACCAACTACGGCGACCAAGCCTTCTCGCTCTTTCACCGCAAGGTCTTCATCAAGGCCATGGGCTACTCTGACGATGCGCTCTCGCGGCCCATC
>PLST01000110.1:4618-5604 GCA_003164255.1 Acidobacteriaceae bacterium
TGCGCAACCTCATGGCCATGGACACGGAAGAGATGATTCGCTCCCAGCCCATGGATGCGCTGGTGGTCATCGGCGGTTGCGACAAAACTCTCCCCGCGCAAGTCATGGCAGCGGCCAGCGTGGACGTGCCCACCGTCGTCCTTCCCACCGGCCCCATGGTCGTCGGCCACCATCGCGGTGAAGTACTCGGCGCCTGTACCGATTGCCGCCGCCTGTGGGCGCAATATCGCGCCGGCAAAATCGACGAATCAGAAATGGAACAGATCGGCGTGCGCCTCGCGCCTTCCGTCGGCTTCTGCGGCGTGATGGGAACAGCCAGCACCATGGCCTGCATCGTGGAGGCGTTGGGCCTGTCCATGCCCATGAGCGCAACAGCGCCCGCGCCGCATGCCGACCGCCGCCGCATCGCCGAAGCCAGCGGCAAGCGCGCCGCCGAGATGGCAACGAGCGGCTCACCCAAACCCAGTACACTCATCACCGCCGCCTCCGTCCGCAACGCTATGGTAGTTCTGCAGGCCATCGGCGGATCGACCAACGGACTCATCCACCTCATCGCAATGGCCGGCCGTGCCGGCGTCCCACTCGATCTCGATGTCTTCGATCAACTGGGACGCGAAGTTCCAGTGCTCGTCAACCTCAAGCCCTCGGGCGCGCATTACATGGAGCATTTCCACTACGCCGGCGGCGTGCCAGCCCTCATGCGCGAGCTGCGTACGTTGCTCGACCTCAACGCGCCCACCGTTGGCGGAGGCACAATTGGTGACGTGATCGCCAAGGCCGAAGAAGCTCCCGGCCAGGATGTCATCCGCACCCTCGCCGCTCCGCTCAAGAAGGAAGGCGCCATGGCCGTGCTCCACGGCAACCTCGCGCCGCGCACTGCCGTCATCAAGCAGTCGGCTGCCTCTCCGGAACTCATGCGCCACACCGGCCGCGCCGTAGTCTTTGATTCCGTTGAAGACATGATGGCCCGCATCGATCTTCCCGAC
>PLST01000551.1 GCA_003164255.1 Acidobacteriaceae bacterium
ACTTCAACCAGCACATCGGCGGTCGCAGGAAACTGGCCGTCGATAAATTCAAGATTGCCGAACGGGGCCAGAAAAGCGGCGCCACGACTCGTCTCCTCTTTCCATCCCTTGCCGGTCTCAAAACCCAGCGCCGAAAAGAAGCTCGCCAGGCGGTCATAGGCGGCGGCACTGCCGGCGGGACGTAGAAAGGAGATGCCCTTGATCATATGTTCGATTCTAACGTGCGGGAGGCAGGGAACAAGAAGGCAGGGAATAGAGATTACGGGCCAGGATTTCAAAACAGGAAGGCCGGCGCGAAGCCGGCCTTCGATTTCTGCGATTGCGATGATGCGCAGTTTACGTGGTGGAGCGCGGGACTACGACGATCCTCGTAGCGGGAACGACAGTTCCGGAACCAGTATAGGTGCAGCCCGCGTCATTGCCGCCCGCCGTTACCGGTGTGCAGGCGGGAAGGTTGGGGCTGATCTGCTGCGAATCCGTCGGCGGATTGGCAGCGGAGGGATTGTTGGGAATGGAGATGTAGTGAATTTTGTTGTCGCCCGCCGTGGAGGCAAAGAAGATGGAGTCGTCCGCCGTAAACGCTCCGGCAAGTGGCGCGGTAACCGCCGTGCCGCCGGCGAGGGTGACATAGCCGACAGTGCCGGCCCCGCCCGTTGAGCTGGGCAGATAGTAGGGCAGCTGTGCGCCGGGGCTGTTGCCGTTGTAAGTGATGAAGGCCAGATTCGAAACCGGCGAGGCAACCATCTGATTGATGGCGGTTGCGTTGACCGTGAGAGCGGCCTGCGTGTAGGGAGTGGCGGCGTGCTGGATGGTGAGCGGCAACAGCGTCTGCGTGGTGCCGGTGGTGGAGGAGGGGCAGGCGCCGGTGGGCACGATGACGTTGATGTCGTTGAGCGTGATTCCGCCTCCGAGCAGCCCAGCACTGAGGATGTGCTTGCCGTCGGTGGTGGCGGCGAGCACGTCGGACTGGACAGGCTGATCATCGCCGCCTTCGGTCGCCACGGTAGTGGCGGGCGGATCGGGTCCGGGGTAGTAGGCGGTGATGGAACTGCCGGCGCTGGTGACCGTTCCGGTCGCGCACCAGGCGTGAGCAACGGTGGGCGTTCCGCGGAGATAGGCGCCGACGCCGGGAATGGCGAGAGCCGGCGTTTGCAAGGTGCTGTAGGCGCCTTCATTGGCCACTAGCGAGCTGGCAGCTGTGGGCAGAGGGCTGGGAGGCAGCGGATATGTGGTCCAGCCGGTGTTCTGGTTGTAGACGTAGAGCGTGTCGGTGTGCCCGGTAATCGTGGTGCCGTTGTTCAGCGCCGCGTTATCGCTGATGTAGAGAGTCTTGGAATCGGGCGTCCAGACGGCGGCGTTGCCCATGCCACCAAAACTCGCGGTTCCGCCCGCCGTTAAGGCGTAGAGATAGAAGAGCTGGCGCACCTGGTCGTTGATGAGCAACTTCGAGTTGTCGGGCGAGACGGCCAGCACCACGCCGGGGGCGTTGCTGTCCTGCTTGGAAATAGTGTTCGAGATGGTGTTGTAGACCATCAACTCGCGTTCGGAGCCGAAGTAGAGGTTGTTTCCGCTGCTATCCATGACCATGGAATTGGGCACGTAAGGCAGGCGCACTGTGGAGCCGATGGTGCCATTGAGCAACTCGATAGGAACAAAATACTGCGAGGCGCCGGGCGCAGCGAACCAGACGTAGTCACTGATGGTTCCCGGAACCGTAATGTTGACCGGATTGGAAGAGACGGAGAGTCCGGTACCGTTGAAGCCGAGCTCGTTGATGGGAGATGGATTGCAAACCGAGGGCTGGCAAATGGCGTACACAGAGGACACGCCCGGAAAGCGGGCGCTAACGCTGCCCGTGGACGACACTTGAAGGTCGATCGGATTGGTGGACTGATAGTCGATCGAGAGACCGCTGATTGACTGATTGTTGGTGTCGGTAATCGACGTGATCAGATTCTGCGCGACTCCCTGCGTAATGGTTCCGGTGGTGGCGCCACTGGAGAGAGTGAGATTGATGGACTGCGGCGGGCAGGTGGAGAAGAAGCCGGCCGACGAGCTTGTGCCGGCAACGGTGACGTTGATGGGAGTTGTTCCCGGCTGATTGGCGGTGATCTGGTTGGTGTTGGAATTGATGGTCGCCACGATGGCATTGCCGGGGGAGTAGTTCAAATAGCCGACGGCGGCCGAGCAGTCAGGTACTGAGGCGACGCCGGCGGGCAGCGGGCAGGCGAACTGCGCCGGATTCGTGACCGCGGCGGGCTTGCAGAGCAGGACCTGCTGACCGTTGGAGCTGTAGCAGGCCTGCGCATCGAGATTGGCGACCTGCGTCTGGGAGAGGCATTTCTGCGGACCCACAAGCGAAACAGAGCTTACTTGGGCGTGGACAAAGACCTCAACCGGATTGGAGGTAACGGAATCGGCCGATACCGTGATGTATGCAACGTTATAGGGCAGACCGTTGGTCGCGGGTATTGGATTGGGAAAATTGCAGTATGTATAGTCGGGGATGCCCCCGCCCGTGTTGCGGTTCCATGTACCCGCGCAGATGCTGCCGCTGGGAGAGATGTCAACGAGCTTGTTGTTGGTGGTGCCGTAGGTGTACTGGTTGGCGTTGACAGAAGCTGAGGCGCCGGTGCAAGTGAGGGCGGTAGGCGACTGGATCTGCAGAGTCTGGCCAAAGGCCAGCGAAATGCCCGTGGTCTGGGGCTGGAGCGTGATTGAAGCCACGTCAGTGTTCTTCAGGCCATAGGCAAGACCATAGCAGTAATTACCCGCCGGGTTGCGCGTGCAACCGGAGATCGAGATCCCGGCTGGAATCGCCAGGCACAACATAAAGATAAGCGTCAAAAACCGCCGCATGAATCCTCCCCGCCCCGCCTTGTCGAACCGCGGAACGGTCTGTCCGAATACGTGTGAAGAAATGAGTTATCGCAACCCGGCGACAAGCCACACATTGACCTGCGACGGGTGAAATCCGCCCAAACCACCGGCTCGCGCCATGCGCCAGCATGCTGCCGACCGGTGAAAGACGCCCTCAAACACTCCAAGGAAAAAGTGTATCAGGATGCCCCCCTCTCTGGCTTGAGGCGGCGCGCAGAGCAAGCTTGAAGGATCTCACCCTCCGATAGACTCCGGCGGAGGCAGTTCGGGAGCAAAATCGGCTACCTTGCAGGCGGCATGTAGCGTGCAAACCAATCGAGAGCCCGCTCGAGCACGTCGAGGTTGTGGGCAGGGTCGACAAAGCCGTGCCCTTCATTGGGATAGACGACGAGTGAAGCCGGGACATGAAGGTCGTGGAGAGCGTGCCAGAACTCGAAGGACTGAGGGGCGGGGCACTCACCGTCGCGATCACCGACCACGGACAGGGTGGGGGTGGTGGTCTGCTTGATGTAGCTGATGGCCGAGCTCTTGGCGTAGATGGCGGGGTCGTCGTAAACCGATGCGCCGAAGTAGGGGACCATCCACTGATCGATGGAGTTCTCGCCATAGTAGCTCAACCAGTCTGAAATGCCGGCTCCGGCGACCGCGGCCCTGAAACGGTGGGTCTGGGTGACGGCGAACATGGTCATGAANNCGATTGGCCTGGGTGAAGGCCTCTCCCTGGCCGTAGCTGCCGCGGGGATTGGGCTGGAGGACGAAGTAGCCAAGGGCGGAAAAAGCGGTGGGACTGAGAGCCCAGCCGCCACCCCACCGGGGAAGGACCGCAGAGGCGGGGCCACCGTGGACTTCGACGATGAGAGGGTACTTTTTGGCCGGGTCGTACTCCTTCGGGAATAGCAGCCATCCCTGCACGCGGAACGCGTCGCTGGTCCATTCAAGAGAGGTGGATTTGCCCCAGGCGGGCTCAATACCGGCGTTGGCGCCGCGATTGAAGTTGGAGACTTTCTTGAGACCATCCGGGCCTGCCGTCGATGCGTCGTAGATTTCGTCGGAGCGGTCGAAGCTGCTGGCATGAAAGAAGAAGTGGGAGCGGTCGGCCGTTGACGAAAGCGAGAGTTCAAGCCTGCCGTCGCCGATGGAACCGGGGAAGCTGAAGACGGGTTGCGAAAATGTGCCGTCGAGCACGAGGCGGATGAGCCGGCTGTTGCCTCCGGCGATCTCACTGACAAAAAGGTGCTGGTTTCCCGCCCACTCGATCCAGGACGCAGAGGATGAGCGGCCCGGAGTGAGGTTCAGCGGCTCGCCGCCATTGGCGGGGATGGTGAAGACATCGCCGCCGGTGGCTCCCTGGTCGCTCATCAGGCCACCGATGAAAGCAATCGTTTTCCCCTCTGGCGACCAGCGGGGCACGGCGATCTGCATGCCGTGTAGCTCGCCAGGGACTTCGGCGGGAGCCAGGATGGCCTTGGGTTCGGCTCCGATGGGCTGCGTGTAGAGCTTGGCGACCCACCAGTTGTTTTCTCCCGGCGGATCGGCGGCGACGAAGGCAAGGGACTTCGAATCGGGCGCCCAGTCGAACTCGTAGACGTGGAGGTTGGCTGGAGTCACTTCCAATGCATTCGGCGCGGCCACATCCAACCTCGTCACAGCAACGCGTTGGATCTCGACGCCGTCCTCGCCAATGACTCCCGACGGCGATTTCATGGCGGCAAGCGCTCCGGCCGGACGGGTCGCGCCCTTCACGTACAGAAAGGCGATCGCTTCTCCGTCAGGTGAAAATGCCGGCTGATTAGCGTAGCCATTCAGCTCCGTCACGCGCCGCGCCCCATTGCCATCCCAGCGCCAAAGGTACAGATCAGATTGCTCGCCGACATCCGCGCAGTCCGATAGGAAGGCCAGCGCGGCGGAGTCCGGAGCCCAACTCAGTTGGCCTTCGCGGCAGTGCTGTTCCGGCGTTGTAGCCGCAGTGATGCGCTCGCTCTTGGCCAGATCGTGAACAGGCGCGACGCGAATCTCTCCTCCACCGCGCATGCCATCAATCCAGGCCAACCGTTTGCCATCCGGCGAGACTGCAACCTGGCCGACGGAGTGACCGCGGTTGAGGCTTTGCATCAGCTGCTCGATGCGCTCGTGGCTGGGCTGGGCATCCTGCGCGGGTACGGCAAGGGCGATGGAAAAAAGCGCCGGCAGGATGAGCTTGCGGGAAGCGGCGAAAAACATAGGGAAATGCTAACAGGGGAAGGACAGATGACTGGGACTAGAACTGGTTGCATCAATCAGGTTTTGAAAGGGCGCGGC
>PLST01000012.1 GCA_003164255.1 Acidobacteriaceae bacterium
CGCCCTTATCAAGGATGAACTCGGCACCATCACGGACATCACGGCTGTCCGCTACAATTTGGCCGGCGAGTGGTTCGATGTGCCGCGCCCGGAAGCCCAGATGGGGTTGCCATCAGCCCAATCCCTGCTCACGTCTGTTCTGCGCCGTGGCGGCGACTTGCCGTCGAAGATCCTAGAAACGGAAGCCACCATCCAGGGAAACGAAGCAACGCTGGCCCGCCTGCACACCGCGCTCGGCTACCAAAGCCCCTACGAGACGAAGCTCAAAGAGTACGAGCAGCGCCTCGCGGAGATCGACAAGGAACTGCTCGGAAAGACGGAAGAGGTCGAGGAACTTGTCGATACAGAAACCGAGGAGCTTTCGTCTTCAAAGACCGTTTCGGTCGATCAAGAAATCACGGACAATAACGAAATCATTCACGCTGAAATCGTCGAAGACAAATTCCCAGCCCAGGTTGCCATCGATGATGCACCCGGCGAAGTCATCGAAATGCCTGCGAAGCAGGCTCCGCGCTTCAAAAGAAGGCAAACTGCCGATCGAGGGCGGTGAACCTCGCGGCGACACCGTGCCCGTTAGCAGATTCGCGCCAGTGCTCTTAGGCGGATTAGAATGGTTGGTGAAAGAGGAGGCGCTGTATGGTGGACAGACAATGGCTGGAAGGATTTCAGCAAACGGTTGGCGAATTCAAGCGCCGTCGAGAGGCCAATGGTGATGTCGTCTCGATAAAGGTGCGTATAGAGTCGGGGTGTTTTCACCGCGAACACTCTCCCGAAGCCTTCAAGATTATCGATGCACGACTCCGAAGTCTGCCTGAAAACTTGGAAGCCATTGAGCATGAAAGCGGGCCAGAACTCTTGCTTTACCTTGCCGTGGGAACAGGAGTCCTTTCCCTCGCAAAGAGCGTCGTCGAATTGGTGACCGAAATCATCAAAGCACGATCCGCTGGCATAAGGAAGGGCGACCATCCAAGAGAGCCATTGGTACTCATTGTGCGACGTGTGGACGAAAAGAACGATTACCGTGAAGATGTAGTTCTGCGCATTGGCCACACAGACAAAGTGGATTCTGGCGTGATCGAGGACCAGTTAAACGCCTCTATCCGGGAGCTGTTCAAAGACAATGTTTAGGCTATTGAGGAAAGGAACATCCGTATCAGTGGCCCGCGTTCCCGGATCGTTAACCGACACTCGCCATTCGTCTCAATCCAGATAAACTTGGCACGGGCAATTGCAGCATATTTGCGGAACAGAAGCGTTGCGCTCAATTTGTGTTTGTCTCAAGCATCCGTACAACGACCTGCATCTTAACCGCTGCGATTGCATGGTGCCTTGGGAAATACCGAAGCACCGCTCCCACAACACGGGGAGTCGCAATCCAGACAGGCTCCGCATCCGAACCACCCTGCACGAAGACCGGCGCACCACTAAAACCGTGTGGGGCAACCTGTTCCTGGTGCAGCGAGTAAGGCATAAAGAAGTAGTCTGGCGACAAGTAGTCTGTGGCTGCCCATGACGTGTCCAGGTTGGCATCGAATAAGACATGGTCTAGGTGCGGTATCAACGCAGACGCCTTCTGGTTTCCAGGAATAGGAATACGACCAGCAAACGGGTTGCCCAAAGTCACCAATGACATTTGGTCTTGCAGGTCACCGCTATACATATCCTGTTCCAGATTCAGGAACTGGGCAGTTGCAAAGTGCCCATGATCGCCGCCCACTTCGACTGCGATCAAGTCGTGATCCTGGTCGATAACCAAGCCCTTGGGGAATGAATGCGGTAATGAGACGCCTGTGTCAAGGGTCATTTTTCCAGGTGGGAAATTTCGAGCGTCTTCGAAATTTACGGGCTGTGTGCCGCGAAACTTGAACTTTGCTGCCTCCCAAGACGCAATGACACCAGTCAGAGCACACTCTTTGTAAAAGAAATTGTGCAGTGCTGAGACGAAGTATTTGCGCCCTTGAAACTGGACCAGAAACCCCGTTCCAACCGATGATTCTGCGGGCTTCCCCTGCGTCAATTCCGCTGGCGCGAGAGTATGGAAAAACACAATGAACGGGCCGATTCGATGCGCGAACGCCTGCACCTCCTGCTCACCTTGTGCAGATGGGTCAGGCATTCTTCAACCCCTGTTGAGCCGGGCTCGACTCCTCAACAGGCTTCAGAATTCGGTCTCCAAACTCCTTTGCCAGTTCATCGTATGCGTGAATAAGCTCCAACCCGATGGGAACAGCAGCCGCACTCTTTAAGTCACCACCTGCGACTAGAAAGGCTTGTGCTTTTGTAGTCGCCTGCTGTAACCGCGTGGCTTTCTCCTGTGTCGATGGCATATCACTCTCCAATCCAAGGTGTGAATGACGATTAGATTGTACTCCGAGTCACATACACCAGACTCCCACACTCCTATACGGGCACATCCGTTGCTATAGGAGAGGTCGTAGCTCCAGCAGGCGAGCCTGAACCTCTTTCCACGAGGGATACAGGCCGTAACAAAGCACCTTGCACTGCCGGTCATATTCCACCCCGATGATTGCGGCAAGTTCGGTAGACGGGAAGAGGGCGTCGCTTTTCGCAAAGCTCATATCGTCGGGATAAAAATAGCTTTTCGCAAAATGTCTGCTGCTGATCTGATCGTAGTCAGCCTTGATTGCAGCGAATTCGGCAGATTTCAGCATGGCGATCACTTCGTCCTGCCCAGCCAATTGGAACAGATCGTAATAGTGCCTTGCGTATGTTCCAATCGGTTGCCGGTCGCGCTTGAGCAATTCCACCTTCGCGTGGATGGCAAACATCTTCTCGACGAATGTCCGCCGGAAATGCAACAGCCGCAATGGGAATCTTCCCTCATCCTCTGCGCCGAGTGAGGCGCCGGTTTCCTCCAGGAACTGACCAATATAGGAACGCAGGTCAACAACGCTTGTAGGCTCGCGGCCACTTGCCGTCCCGGCTTCGAGAAAGACGCGACCGGCGACTTCACCCGGTCCACCAAAACGCTGCGTATAGGAGAAGCGGTCGTTGCGACCGAATCCGCCGATGGTCTGGCTCTCCTTCTCGACAAACGCAAGAGCCGGGTGTGCTCCGACAGCATCACGGAGTTTCTTGAGTTCACGATCAATGCCGTTCTTTCCCAAGGCTGGTTTGAACCCGAGCGGATCGAGGAAGATGTCGATGTCTTCTGAAAATCTTTGAATCAGGTTCCAACCTTTCGACAGGCTTGTGCCACCTTTGAAAATGACTTTGTCGCCAGCGGTGACGGAGATGATCCGTAGCGCCTCGGTGACGTAGTAATCCTTCTCAATGACTGCGGGGCGCAATCCGCGCCCGCGAAAATGCTCCGCCGC
>PLST01000258.1 GCA_003164255.1 Acidobacteriaceae bacterium
GCCACCCAGATCCACGCGCCTTTTGATCGATTTCCCGTCATCGAAGCCTAACTTCCATTGTGCCACATTCCGGGTCCACAAGGGCCGTCGGCTCTGACTTGGCCTGCAGCCGAGATGGAAAGAGTCCGGGAGCAGGATGTGTGGGTTTTCTGACAGCCCCAAGTGGTATAAAGGGGGCCGATGACCAGCACGGCTGAGGACGAAAAGCAATTTGTCTTTGTGTTCCCGCCTCCGACTGCCACCCGGGTGATTTTGTTCACCTTTTCCGCGGTATTTCTCGCCGCAGGTCTGGTCTTGGTTTTCGGGCTCCTGCTAAACAACGCACCCGCACCAACGGTTGATTACTCAATCTGGGCCCTGGTGCTGGGTCTAGCAGCCGGAATCGCCTTCTTCATGAGGTTGGCATTCCCCTCTTTGGCATCCTCGGCGAAGCTCGAAATCGAACCCGGCCGCATCCGGTTCACTCCAATAAGAATGTTGCGCATGATCGGCGAACAGAGCGTGGAAGAACTCATCCCGCCGCACTCGACCGAGATTCTTCTGTGCCGAAGCATTCACCCGGGTCTTTCTCATGAGTCGCGGATCATCGTCCATGGACCGGCAGGTGAAGCGGGAATTAAGGTCGACTACCTGGTCATTCTGAGCTCCCAAAATCTTGAGAGGCTCGCCGATGGGTTGACCGCCGCGACTGGTCTTCCTGTGCGTATGATCATTCGCCGGATCCCCGACGATGGGATGACAGAAGAGATGCCTTGGATTCTCCCGCAGGGAGCAGCGCGCTGGATCAGCGCACTTGGGTTTGTACTCGTCGTCCTTCCGTATACAGGAGGGATTATCGAGGGATGGATTAGGCCCGCGCCGGCGGTCATTGCAGCGGTTGGGTTGGCTCTTTGGCTTCTCTCTCTTCTCGTGGCCCGTCTCGTCGCAAGACGCGACCCCGCCCATCCGGCGTTCCCTACAGCCAGCTTCTTGATGACGGTGTTCACGTTTGGGGCGACCTACGCTTTCTCCGTGGTGATCACCATTTTCATGTTCCACTCACACTGAGACGCTGGTCGACAGCCTTTAGACCCTCTAAGAGCAGCAAACGTTGACGTCCCTTATGCGGCCGCTTCGCGTTTCCTCGGCCGGCCGCCGGCTCGACCGTTCTGCTTCGCAGCAGCAGCCTTTGCCGGACTCTTCGATTTGCCGCCCTGTGCGCCGAGGCGGCTGGCTATCCATTTTCTTGAGCCGAGAAAACCTTCAAGAAGCGCCGGCAGATAGATATCCGCATCGAGTTTTGGAAAGTGGATGCCGAACCCTGAGGGGGAGATCTCGATTGCATCCAACTGCGCCGGCGATGCGCCTTCAAGACCTTCCGCGTCGCGAGGTGCAAATGCCACTTCAAGGTTGGTGCTCAGCGTGATTACGACGCGCCCGATGCGGCGGTCATAGCGCGCTCGCACAGCCCTTGGCAGTGAGGCCCGCAATTCCTCAGCCTTCCGGTTTGCAGCTTCGAACCGATCAATCTTGTCCATGAATCATCTCCCACTCGCGCAAGAGCAACGCCAGGTTCTCAATCAATTGGCGCGCAATCTTGGCAAGGTCATGGCGTGAAAATCCGTAGTTCTCGCGAAGCTCCACTGTTCCCTTCGAGCCATTCAATACGAAAACAGCTTCATGCCCGTGTCCTAATAACATGCACGTGTGCTGGTCTGTGGTCGTTCGGATAGACAACGACTCTCAACCCGCCAATCCACAGGACAGTTGGCATTGAACGATCATAACGCAGAACCTAAGCGCTTGGGTTATGATGTTGGATCAAACGGAAATTCCCCAAAGAACAAAGCCCCCCGGCCGATGTGCAGGAGGCGCCCGAGTCCCGTAACTGATCAGGTTTTGGGCGTAGTGCATAGGACTTCCCGTTAGTTGCGTCATCACATGAGCTTGCGAGGAGCCTGGGGTATAATTTGCCCAATCTTCCGGATCATCAACTAATTTCCCGCTGCTGCGCAGGTTCGGACCCCAGGAGCGATAAGGTGCATCGACTTAAGTTTGTCTCATGCCTGTTTGCGTTATTCCTGTTTGCCGCCTTTCTCTTTCCGAAAACCTTCTCTCAGTCTCCGCAAGGAAATGCCCTTCAAACGAACCAGCTTGGCATCAACACATTCGTATCCGGCCCCAATCGAAGTGTGTTTCTCCTCCTGAATACTGACTTGTTCAGAAACCTGAGCCCAGCCGGTGACCAATGGGAACGCTTGACCGCGAACGTCAGGGCGGTAGCACTGGATCCGGGAAACGAAAAAGTGATCTACGCCCTTTCCTCGCGCAATGGTGTGATCAAGTCGATGGACGGAGGCAAAAACTGGCTTAACCTCAATACTGGTGCCGCTAGTCAGGCTTTCTCCGCAATCTTCGTGAATCCTGCGAACCCGCAACAGGTCTATGTTGGCGGCGGCAGCGGGTTGCTCAAGACTGAGGACGCCGGCTTCACTTGGCAAACTACTGGGTTTATCGGACCTGTCAGCCAGATCGCCATCGACCCGCTAGCGCCCGATGTGCTCTATCTGCTCAGCGCCGGTGGAATCTACATCTCCAGGGACCATGCAGCAAACTGGAAAAGAGCGGAAACAGGATTGCCCACCATTCTGGTGCGCGGCGCCAACCGTACAGCCATCAAGGTGACAGCACCCGTCTCCCTCATCGCTGCAATCGGTCGGCATAATCCTCAACTTCTAGCAGCAACCGTTGGCAAGGGTGTATTCCGCAGCGATGACAACGGCGCTACATGGGTGCCGTCGAGCGCTGGCCTCGACCTGGCCGACGATTTTGTAGCTGCGTCCATCGGCAAACAACAGATCACGCTTGCCTCAGAGTCAGCATTGTTTCGCTCTGTCGATGGTGCAAACTGGTCGCGCGTTAAAATCGCCAGCGGCAAAAAGACTCCTGCTGCGTTTCTCGGAGTCATCGACTATCCCTTCAAAGACGGCCTCCTCCTGAATTTCCGCTTCCCCGAGGACGGCGAAATTGAGAACGTTGGCACCCAACGCAGGATTGGCCTTATTGATCCGCAAGGAGTTCTCATTGGACTCAACTACGGCGTCTTGCTCCATTCTGAGAGCGACGGAATCTGGACAACCAAGAAGGATGGCAAACCAGTCCTTTTTGCCGTGACATTCAACGACGGCGAACTCGACCAGGTCGAGCGTTGGCACAGACCCGCGTTCCTCTATACGTCGAAGAGCGACGGATATTCCTGGGATCTGATCGGAAAGCCGGATTGCGGCAATTCTGCAACAAGGCCCCGCGGCGCGGAGTCGGAAACGTGGGAATATGGCGGGGCCTGCGCCGCCAGAACGAGCGACGGCGGCGAAACGTGGCAGCAGATGCCGGGATTTGATTTCGTCTCTCAGGGCGCAATAGTCAACGATTTCAAGTTCGACCCCGTGCATCCGAACGTCCTTTACTACAGCGCCGGGGTTAACGAGCGTCATATCTTCCGCTATCAATACAACCCCGAGACGCGACAGGGGCAGGCCGTCGATCTGAAGACGACAGCCGCGGGACTCGTCATCGACCAGACCAATCCGCTCTCAATCTTCACCGATAAGGCCCAATTAAGCACCGACGGCGGCTGGACCTGGGCGGATAAATCCCACCCTCTTGAAACCGCTTGCAAGTGCAACATAAAGAGCTTCTACGTCGGCATGGCCAAATCGCTTTCGTTTCACGCTGGGGAAATCAGAGTCTTGCTCGCATCCGATCCGAATGCGTTCAACGGCTACCCTGGCGACATCACCGTGTTGCGCTCGCCTGACTCAGGAGACACCTGGGCGCCCATCGCGAAGCTGCCCGCTCACGGCCTGCGCGCGGGACCCTTCTCCAATCCAGATGACCCGCAGGATTTCTTCATCGCTGCCGTCTCGGCGCCCGGAGGGACTCCCGGCGCGTTTGGTGATTCATTTCGCGTCAACGCGGTAAAGGTGCTGGAGACGCGCGATGGGGGAGCAACTTGGAAAGTGATTTATCAAAATGCCGCCAGCGGCCAAAACCCTGGCATGGGATTTCTTCACGGTGTCGCGCAGATCGCACACGGCAGCGACAGGTCAATTTTGCTCGCTACAAACAAGGGATTGTTGCGCTCAGACGACGAAGGCAACACCTGGATAAAGCTTGGAGGCCTGCAAGTTGACGGAAGCAGCAGCGCGGCAAATGCACAAGGTGCCGGCGGCAACAAGACGGAACCTAGCGGGCCGTATCACGTTGGCGGCAATATTTCTGCGCCCAAGGTTTTGTACAGCGTGGAAGCTCAACTAACCTCCGAAGCTCGACGCGCGCATTATCAAGGAACCTGCGTTGTCGGATTCACCGTGGACGCGGAGGGAATTCCGCAGGATGTTCATATTGTCCGTCCGCTGGAATACGGCCTGAATGAAGCGGCCATGGAAGCAGTGCGCAAGTACCGCTTCACCCCTGCGTACAAGGATGAGACAACGCCTGTCCCCGTCCTCCTGCAAATCGCTATTGAATTCAAGCAGTATTAGCGCCCATCCCGACTTCAAAGGCTGCAGGGCGACGGTCCGCGCTCAGTGGGCCCTACGCAGATCGAGGATCTGCATTCTGGATCGGGCACCGTCAGGCTCAACAACCCCGGCACGGACAATTCGTTTGAAGAATTGGAGAATTGAAACACCTTGGATGAAAGAGAGGAAGATACAGAATGAACCGGACCCTGGGACCCCTATCCGCATTATTAGTATTGGTTGGCCTCGGAGGATGTCATGCTCCCATGCCCGACACCTATGGAATCTATGCAGACACCAATCATGGCCGCATTGAGTTGCGGGGCCAGCCTCCACAACGCGCTGGCAACATGATGAGCTTTTACGCTGGAGTACCCGGCCCGTCGGGCCCCGAATGCTCAAGCCTGAAGGATTTTATTGTCTTCCAGAAAGACGTAGATCCGAGTAGCGTACAACTCGTCCATTTGCAGTTCCTGAAAGAAGGCAATGTCTCGGGCCTCATCGGATTCGGTTCCGCGAGAGTGAACGTCAACCTTTGGGTACCCGACAAGGATCGGATCGAAGTGGATGTGAAGCCAGTGGAGTCGCACCGCGATATGTATATCCTCGTGCCTCATTCCCCATTGGAGCATGGACTCTATGCTCTCAGCATTGGACGGTTCGGTGGCGACGTACTCTCTGAGAGCCGAGTTTTCGACCTGGCAGTAGGCCCGGCAACCGACTTTCCTTCGTATGCCCAGGCCGCCCAGACCAGCAAATCCCAGATTGAGCAGTTCGCTCCGGGGCTCTTGAAAGAAATGAACGATATGAGCAATCATGCCGATTACCACGCCTTGAGCGATGTCTATCGGCCTAGCGGGCGCATCCTTTCAGACGCAGATGCCCAGAGCTTCGCCACAGGCAACCAAACTTGGATCGAGGGTTCCGGAAAAATAATTGACTCCAAGGTGGTCGCTGTCACGCCCTTGGGAGAAAACAGTGCGCGCTGCACCGTGAACACAACGTACGAAAAAGCGGGGCTCCAGCAAGAGCAGATCACCATCGGGAAAATTGGCGACAAATACTACATTACCGATATGAAGTAGCGCCGCGCACCAGAGATCGCCGCGCGTTAACATTCTTATGCCGCAAAGGTTGAGCCAGATTCACCTTGCGGTGAATCTGGCTCATTGAATCAAACCTATTTCAGTCTTTGGTGCGTTAGGCGCTGAACAGCAGGATCCCCGCCGCCTTCTCTTCGGTGCCGCTCTCGTCCGCGCTTACCGGGCGATAGTAAAGCTGGTTGTTCTCGAGATAGACCTCGAGGAAGGCCGGTCGCGCGGTGATTTGACCGGCGATGAGAGCCTCCGACAAGGGATCCTCGACATAGCGCTGCAGGGCGCGGCGCAAGGGGCGCGCACCGTAGCTGCGGTCGCCTAAAGTCTTTTCGAGAATCCACTTCTTGGCATCCTCGGTGACGGAAATGGTAATTGCCTTCTGCGCCAGGTTTGCGTTGAGCGACTGCACCAGCAGTTCCACGATCTGAAGCAGGTCGCTGTCCGACAGCGACTGGAACAGAATCACTTCGTCCAGGCGGTTGAGGAACTCTGGATTGAAGGTCTTCTTGACCTCCTGTTTCACCAGCTCTTCCACCTTGTCACTGACGATGTCTTCGCGGTCGCTCTGGAAGCCAAGTCCCTGCTTCTTCATCAGGTGTCGCGCGCCGATGTTCGAGGTCATGATGAGGATGGTGTTCTTGAAGTCGACCGTGTTGCCAAGGCCGTCGGTCAACTGTCCATCTTCAAACACCTGCAGCAGAATGTTGAACACATCCGGGTGCGCCTTCTCGATTTCGTCGAGCAGCACGACCGAATACGGCGAACGCTTGACGCGCTCCGTCAACTGGCCGCCCTCCTCGTAGCCCACGTATCCCGGAGGCGAACCGATGAGTTTGGAGACCGAGTGCTTCTCCATGAACTCCGACATGTCGAAGCGGATGAGCGCCTTGTCTGAGCCGAAGAGGAAGTTGGCCAGCGTACGCGCCATTTCCGTTTTGCCAACGCCGGTCGGACCGAGGAACAGGAAGCTGCCGATGGGGCGATGCGGGCTCTTAAGCCCGGCCCTCGAACGCCGAATCGCGCGAGCCAGCGCCGAGATGGCTTTTTCTTGAGAAATGACGCGCTTGTGCAGCTCTTCTTCCACGCGCAACAGCTTCTGCGTTTCTTCTTCCTTGATGCTGGTTACGGGCACGCCGGTCCAGCGGCTGACCACATCCTCAATGTCTTCGCGTCCCACAATGCCGGCGGCCGAGTCGTCGAGGTGGTACTTGTCGCGCAAGGCGCGCAGGTTCTCGCGCTCCTTGCGTTCCTCGTCACTGTAGAACCGCGCCTTCTCAAATTCGTGATTGGCAATCGCCGAGTCCATGCGGTGCACAATGAACTTGATGCGTTTCTGGACTTCAGTGATCTCCTCGGGCAGCGAAGTCTGGCGCAGCTTGACGCGCGCGCCTGCCTCATCGATCAAGTCGATCGCCTTGTCCGGGAGGAAGCGGTCTGGGATGTAACGATTCGAATGCGACACAGCGAACTCAATTGCAGCGTCGGTGTAGCTGACGGCGTGGAACTTCTCNNATGCCGTGGATGATCTTGATGGCATCCGCTTCGTTGGGAGGCGGAACCTTGACGGCCTGGAATCGGCGCTCGAGCGAGCGGTCCTTCTCGATCGACTTGCGATATTCGCCCGGTGTGGTTGCGCCGATGCACTGGATTTCTCCACGCGAGAGAGCCGGCTTGAGGATGTTGGCCGCATCGAGCGAACCCTCAGCCGATCCGGCGCCCACCAGCGTGTGCA
>PLST01000206.1 GCA_003164255.1 Acidobacteriaceae bacterium
CAGCCTTGCCGAAAACTCACAGAAGCCTTAATGCAACTAAACGCGTTCCAAACCATCGCCCGGCGCTTGCTCCTCATAGGACTGCTGTGTGCGAGTGGCCCGGCAGTTTTCTCCCAGGCTACGGCGCTACCTGACCCGATCCGCAGCGGAGATTCGTCCCCTGATGTCCGTTTCGTGGGCTATTGATTTTGATGGAGAGTAAGCGTTTTTGATTGGACCGTTCATTGTGCAAGCCCCGATCTGCTTTCCGTCCGTTTCATCGGAGATTCTTATGTATTGTCGGGAGAGCATCGATGGTGGTGCCAAGAAAAAGTCGCCTTCCAAAGTTCGAACCATGGCACTCGCTCACAGCCCTTTGGACGCAAGAATGTCCCTCAACGTCAGTTTCTGCAAGCTTAGCTCTGCCACAAGCCGCTTCAGTTTGACGTTCTCCTTCTGCAGTTCCTTCAGGCGCCGCATCTTTCTGGATTGCTGGACGGGCGCGGCATTGCTTCCTCGGTTCAGAGATCGTTCAGGACTCTTCGTTCCCTTGCGGCTCTTCGACGTAGGCCCCGCATTCTCCGGATTCGCTTCGGTGTTCTGCATTGAGAGCACTCCTTCCTCAGGTTTTTCTCCCCTTCTCCGAGCTATGCGCGGGTGGTTCAATCATTTACTGGTCCCCTGTTCTTCACTTGTCCGCAGATGGCAGTACCAGCGTGCTGAGGGTGACGATCTCTCCTGGTTGAATGACAATCTCCGCGGGTATTGGTTCCCGATTGTTTTCGGAATACTGGCTCACGCGCTCCATCTCATTCCATGTTGTCCCGGGCCAGTTGACGGTCAGCGATTGCGGCGCGATACCGCGATTTGTCGCGATCACTGTGCGTGTCTTCCCACTGCCTTCATAGGCGCTAACCAGAAGGTCAGGGTTGGAACTACTAGCATCCACGCGGACCATGCCTTCAGGAAGATGCCGGCTGTAGGCTCCGAGCACGCGGAGTTGATAACTGCTGGCAACCGGTATGTCGCCATGGTAGCGATCCGGTACAAGCAGCGAGCGCGTCGCGCCGAAGCTGGGCTGCTCCACATCGAGGATCAGCCAGCAGTAGGCCAGTCCGATGGCATCCATCAGTGTCATGTTCTTGTGATAGAGCTGTCCCATGTCGAAGGCGATCCGGTAGGAGGAACTCTGCAGCCGTATATTGTTGACTGCGAGTTCGGTCGCCAGGTAAGGCTTGTCGCCGTTGGCCTGGCGCAATGCCTTCAACTGATCGTCGAATCGGTCCGGGTCCGCAAAATAATTCTGGTAGTCGTACTCGTGCGAGGCCGCAATGTCGATCTTGCTCCAGACATCGGGGTCTGACCTCAAGGCGTTGGCCGCCTCCGTGCCGACCGCCGTATTTGAGGCGTCGGGCATGTGAATCTTCACTTCCTTGAAGCCGGCCGCGTCCAGCTCGCGGCGCAATGTCTTCACCATCTCGAAGCTGATCTCTTTCGGTTCCTGAACCTCGTTTTGAATTCCTATCACGTCCGGTGCACGGCCAGTTCTTTCTTTCTCAATGCGCGCATAGGTAACCATCGCCCGCGCCCACGCGCTGGGGTTGGCGGCATCCTTGTGCTCCTTGCCGTCCGGGTCGGTGTAGTCCTTGGTAGCCCAGGAGGGCAATGCCCACATTTCATAGATAACCTTGCCACCCAACTTCAGGCTCTGAGCGTTGTACGCAAAGTCGGAAACCTCCCCGTTTGGGAAGTCATCACCGTAGTAATGCGGCTTGGCATCGGCCAGGTTATCCAGGTTGGACATATCGGGGCGAAGCTTGGTGCCCATCGGATATTCGCGGTCGATGAGAAGGTTATATCGGGAGAGGATGTGCCAATATTCTTTTCGGCCTTCTTCGCTCAGGGAATCATATGCAGGGATGCTTGGACTTCCACCGAATCCGTAGATAGTCTGATGCCGAACGGTTGCATCTATTGATATTTTTGTTTCAGTAGCTTGCAAGGCAAGCAGGGAGCCGGTAAGCTCGATATGCCGGTTGAATGGCCCCTGAAACAAAAGCTGATGACGGCTCACATCGAGCATGCAGTTCTGCTGTACCACCGAAACGCCATTCACAAGGACGCTGAGCGATAAATGCGCGTCGAGCGTCACCGTCACGGAATGAATTGGGCCAGGCGCCAGGGCCATTGTCTCCTGAACAATTCTTTCCGGGTTGGCGGTGTGGCTATCCAGCAAGCCATAGGAGTCGTTGTACCTTTGATAGACCCGCACCGTAGTATTGCTGAGCTCAACGGTGAACCCGCCCTCTCTTCCAGTGAAGATCCAGCTCAACCTCGCTTCCCGCGGAAAGTCGCTATCGAGCACGATGGTTCTTGAAAAGAAAGCCGGCAAACGCTCAGGGAAGAATACACGGGGCACTTCGGGGGCCCGTCCCCATACCTGGGAAAGAGGACCATCGGAAGCAAATTGAAAGTGCTGGGCGGCCTGGACCATTATCTGATTTGCTGCCGGCGCCTGTGCCATGACTTGACTGAATTTTGGTTGCAAGAGGCTTAAGGAGAGCGCAAGAATCGATAAACTTTTGATTCGGGACACGATGTTCCTCCGGTTATTTGCTTTGCTAGATACAAGGGGTCCCGATAGAGGGACAGGTAGCGTCACAGTAAGATGGTGACCAAAGCGAACCCACCGAGCTTCGAGTTAGGAAGAGAAGGCAAATCAAGAGATCGATTATGAGAATCAACAATCAGGGACGACATTCCTGCCCTTAACGTTGCCTTCGATGATCTGACCGCTTGAAATAGGAGAGCTCTTAGTCTGAAGAAAGTGCCCCGCTCCGGTGAGTGAAGCGGGGCGCCTGCTTCAATGGCATTTTCGTCCATGCCTATTTACGGGTTTAGAAGCTCACCTTACCCCCTAGCTGGAAGACTCGAGCGCTGTTGCTGGTTCCTGTTATTTCACCAAACGATCCCGAACTCGGGTTGCTGGAACTCGGATTACTAAAACTCGGATGGTTTAACACGTTGAAGGCCTCGATGCGCATATCGACAGTAATCTTCTCCTTAATCGGAAAGAGGCGAGACAACTGGGCATCGGAGTTGAAAAGCATGGGACCGTAGAAAGAGTTTCTACCGATGTTTCCATAGGTACCCAGAGCAGGAGCGTTCGCCGCACAAGACGCTTGTCCGTACGTGCAGAAAGCAGCCTGATTCAGATACGACCGCGTCGCATAAGTCGCGGCTCCCGCGAGGATCTTTGTATAGTTGATGGGGTTGACGCCGGGTATCTGATTCGGGCGATCGTTGCCTACATCGGTCAAGGATCCATCCGTTCCGGCGCTCACTGTAAACGGCTGCCCGCTGGTGATATGGATCAGCGGAGCCAACTCCCAGTTATTGACGGCATACCCAAGCACGCCATGGAGCGGAAAGGCGCTCTTGGCGATGAGGGACGTGTTGAAGATCTGTTTGTTTTCCGATCCGCACAGGCCGTAGTCCATTCGGGGGTTGGAAGGATTTTCTACCTGCGTGGCGCTGATGTCGCCCTGCGGGTCGACCTCATTCATGCACTTGGACCATGTGTAATTTGTATCCAGGCTGAAGGTGGATGAAAGGCGATGCTGAACGGTGACGATCATGCCGTTGTAGTTGGCGGGAACCGAGTCCGATTCAGTCAGCGAGCCGCCGCCACCCCCCAAGTACTGGTTGCCTTGCGTCGGATTCGCAATTGTGAGAGCGAAACGGGAGTTCTGGTTTCCTGTTGTGGAACAATTTGATCCAGCAGCCCCCGGTTTTACCGCAGCCGGACCCGTGGTAACGATCCCAGCACAGCCAGTGCCACCGGCCCCCCACACTCCGGGGATGAACACTGCTGGACTGAGCGGAAGGCCCTGCACCTCGTGCTGGGTTCTGCTCCCCACGTACTGGACCTGGATCATCCAGCCGCGTGGAAGCTGCTGCTGAATGCTGGCGGTCCACTGGAGAGTGTTTGGCGGTTCCCACTGAGGTTGCGCCACAATATATTGGCTCTGCGCAGGGAAGATTGCCGCCGCGGGAGTTGGGACAGGAGGCATCGGGAACGGGCTGCTGTTTACTCCGCCCACCTGAGCGCAACCATACCCTGTGCCGCCGATGAGCCACGGCTCGGAAAAGCACAACTGGTTGGCTGTATTGGGGGTCGTATTCGTAGCAAATGGCGGGCTTTGCTGCACACGCTGGGTAACGAAAAAGTTTGGCGAGTCATAGATCAGTTCGGAGCCTGCGCGGACAACTGTCCTGCCATTCCCAAACACATCGTAGGTCATGCCGAAGTTGGGATTGAAGTGGAGCGGTGTGCCCTTGGTCAAGCCGGGAGGAACACCTTTATCCCCGTAGTAAAACGCTCCCGCGGGAGCCTTGGAATAAACGGTACTGACCTGGTTCGCCAGGAACGCGGCATTATTGAACTGCATTCCGCGGTTAAAAACGTCCGGCGGGACGAAATATGGCTGCCAGCGAATGCCTGCCACAATGGTCAGCTGCTTCGACGCATGAAACGTGTCCTGCGCGTAGAGCGTCGTGATGGGCCCGCGCAACGCGTTCTGCTGAGGCCTGCTTTGAGTGAAACCGCTAGGGTTCATGGATCCATCAAGGAAGTCCAGATTAGCGTCGCCCGGAGAGGCGTTGGTTGTGCTCCCTATGCCAGCCCCGGCGCCGGTTGGGCCGTTCCCGCTGTAAATCCCGTTGAAGCTGAAGGTACCGTTACCGTTGTAGGTGTTGTTGAGATTGAGTTGGTTGCGAATATATCCCCCGCCGAATACAAACTGGTGCTTGCCTTTGACCCAGGTGAGGTCGTCGGCGATCGCGAAGGGAGTGTTGTCATTGATGACGGCTTTAGAGTTCGATCCGCCGCCGATACTGAAGCCGTGGTTCTTGCCCGATGTACTGGCGGAGAGCTGCAGACCGATTGGCTGATACTGGAAGATAGTAATTCCAAGCGTGGTGGCATTGATATCTGCTGAGTTGTATCCCCTCAGGTTCCTTCGCCGAATTCCCGTGAGATGAACCGCGTTCACGAGATTGCTCGCGAAAACGTGACTCTCGCCGATGGTGATCGATTGCGTCTGCTCATTGTTTCCCGAGTTCGCGGTAAGCAGAATGTCTGTCGGGGAATAGAACGCGGGAGCCTGGTAGCCGTCGAGGTAATACGCGACGTACAGGTTGTTGGTTGGGTTGATAGTGTAATCGACGCGAGTGTCTAACTCCTTATCGAAAAACTCACTTGGGAGGGCGTAGTATACCAGCCCGCAGTTGTAGGGATCGAGTGCCGAGTTAATTTTGGGCAGGTAAGGCTCAAGCGCCTGCGCTGAAGCGTTCCAAGTCGGGGCCGAGGGGTACTTGTTCCCGGGAATAAGTGCACCGGCGATCGGGTCAAAGAGCTGCTGAGGCTTTCCGCAGTTGTTTGCCGCGGCGCTCGGAGGCGGGTCGGTATTGGAAAAATCGCCCGCCAGGTTGGCCGCGGTCGGCACATACGCGGTTGAATTGGAGGAAGCCGAGTCGGATTTTTCCCACTGATACGCAAAAAAGAAGAAGAGTTTGTTTTTACCGCTAAATAGTTTGGGTATGCTAATGGGACCTCCGATGGTCCCGCCGTACTGATTCTGATGCAGCGTATCTTTGCCTGCGGCGAAGAAGTTCGTGGCGTCGATGAAGTTGTTACGCAGGAATTCGAATCCCGAACCATGGTAGGCGTTCACGCCTGAACGCGTAACGATGTCGATCGAGGCCCCGGAGTGCATTCCGTTCTGCGAGCCGAGAACCGATGTTTCCACGCTGAATTGGCTGACAGCGTCGGGGAACGGCAAAGGCAGGTTGGTGCCTCCCATGAAGTCGACGTGAATGCCGCCATCGAGCGTCCAGGCAACCGAATTTCCCGGTGCTCCGGCAATGGAGAGGCCGGTGGATTGCCAGGTGAACTTGCTACCTGTTGAATCTCCTGGACTATTGGCAAATTCGGCGCCGGCGAACTGCACCAGGTTTGTCAACAGACGCCCGTTAAGCGGCATCTCGGTAACTTCATTTGAGTCGACGGTCTGCTTGAAGGAGGCGTCTTCTGTTTGAAGCGAAAGATTTTCCGCCGCCACCGTGATCGTCTGAGCCTGCCGGCCAACAGTCATCGTGACATTAATGGAGATATTGCTGCCGACCTCGAGAACGTTGTTGGTCTTGACGTAGGTCTCGAAGTTGGGGGCGGTGACGGTGAGGGTATAGGTTCCGATGTCAATGTTGGGGAAGCTATAGATGCCGCTTCCGTCCGATTTAGTGCTGAGCGTCCTGCCGGTGGCGCTTTCGGCGAGGGTGACGGATGCGCTGGCCACGACTGCGCCGGACGGGTCCGAAACTATACCCTGAATGCTGCCTTTTCCGGCTTCCTGTGAATTGGTGCGTGATGAGAACAGCAATAATGCTGCACAGCATAAAGCGACTGCACAGCGGCCGAGAACCTTTGTAAGGTTCAGACGATTGCGCTTCATTGGATCCTCCGAATAGTCGTGATTGTGATGACTCCGGTTATTCATT
>PLST01000415.1:0-7849 GCA_003164255.1 Acidobacteriaceae bacterium
CCCTGGAAAGGCCTTC
This sequence comes from Acidobacteriaceae bacterium, assembly GCA_003164255.1. GTDB lineage: Bacteria > Acidobacteriota > Terriglobia > Terriglobales > Acidobacteriaceae > Telmatobacter. The sequence continues at coordinate 17 of PLST01000415.1, forward strand.
CGTCGGCGTCAGCGCGATGCCCCGAACCCGGGTAGCGTCAAGCTGTGCCATCACCTCGACAATGATCTTTCCTTTTGCGCCGGCATGGAGAACGGAGAAGATTGGAGGCAGGCGGTGATCAAACCGCACATCNNCGCCGCGCACCGAGACGATCGATCCCAGATTTGGAGAATCCGCTTCATTCTGAAATCCGACTGCCACGGTGGCCTCAATTCTGGTCGTCCAACTCTGGTGAGGAAGCCTTTAATCGGTTAGAAGTGTATCGGGCGGAGAATCCCGCCGAGCATCGATGGCCCAATGCTCGATCAGAGGGACGGCATCTGGCGTTTGGGCCGGAGACTGTTGTCAGGACGAGTGGGAACACTGGATATTGAATGTCCAGATGTCTCTCTATTTTGAAATGACCGGGTGATCCTGGTCGTAGTTCTTCTCCGTGCGCGCAGCCTTCTCCGCTGCCTTTTCGGCGACACGCTCAATTTGCTTCTGTGCTGTTAAGTCCGAGACCGTCTCGTCTTCGAGCTTTGTCACTTCTGGATTCTCAAATTGTTCCGGCATCGTTGCCCCCCTCCCTTCATCACGATGAACCGTGTTCTCATTAAGTTCTGGTCAGTTTTGCTCTCCCTTTCTTCCCAACGGTTCACAGTTTCGGTCGAGCGACAATTGCTTCCTCCAGGGATGCCAAAGGCTGCGCTCGCCTGGGCATTTCCAGCCCTTAGACTCGGATGTCTCCCTCCGGACGCATCTTGAATCCCCGCACATAGATAACGGACCCCTCGCGTGAGCAATTGTGACCTTCATTGCTGGGGCAGCCTGTTCGATACTTGCGTCGCTGCGGGAGAACATTCGCCCTGGTCTGAAGGCGCGTCCTCTCGAGAGGCGATTTCGCAAATGTCGCGCACTTGCGCAGGGCTGTGCTGCCCATTGCGGGTAAAGGAAGAGGAGTCATGAAAGTCCTAATGGCGGTTGACGATTCGGGGTTTGCTGAAGATCTGCTTCAAGCCGTGGTGGCCGGGATCCGGCATGAGAATACCGAGGTTCTGGTTTTACACGTGCTGCAACCGATTGACACTGTGCCTCCGCCTGAGATGGCTCAGGGCTATGCTCCAGAGTTGGAGGATGAGAAGCTGCCGGCTCGTGCACTCGTTGAACGGATTGCGGCCGAACTGCATAAATCTGGATTCACGGCTCAAACTGCTGTCCGGATCGGAGACATAGCAAACACAATTCTCGATCAAGCTGCCGAATGGCGTGCCGATCTGATAGCAGTCGGCTCGCATGGGCAAAGGAGCATTCATGACTTCTTGCTGGGCAGCGTGGCGGAGTCGGTAGCTCGCCGAGCAGGATGCTCCGTTACTATCGTTCGCAAACCGCTCAGCAAGTGATGAGTGCACTGGCGCAAGCTGAAGAGGCGATACGACCGCACTACTCGGGATGAGGGTGCGGATCATGTTCTAAACAACAGAGCCCTCAAAAGGTCGAGGGCATGTTCGGTTAAGAGGAGCATTTATGACCACCACGCAAAAGTGCGAATGTCCTGGCTGCAACTGCCAAGCCGCCATCGGCAAGAAGTATTGCAGTCCAATATGCGCAGACGAAAGCAAGAGTCCAGAGACACCGTGCCAGTGCAAGCACCCGGGATGCGGTGACATAGGCCTCAAGATGTAGCCGGGCTTGAACCTGACTCAGCTGTGAGTCAAGCCCTCATGCCCATGTCCGGTATTCAGCCCATTTCAACAGCGAAAGGCAAAGCGCTTCATCCAATCCCAGAAGACGAATACCCGGATTTCGTGATTCCACTGGCCAGAGCCGTTGCCGCGGNNTGCGCGCTGGGCTCATCCACGATGTGTTCTCTGCTCACCAGGGCGTTGAAGACGACGACATGAATGTCTTCTCACTGGGTGGAAACGTTATCGGGACGGCATTGGCATGGGAATTAATTCAGACGTTTTTGAGGGCCCGCTTCAGCGGTGCGATTCGCCACCGGCGCAGAATCGGCAAAGTGAGTGCCCTTGAAATCCAACCAGTAGTGGAGTGATGTGTTTTCCGAGAGGACTGAAATGAATCGAACGACCGAGAAATTGCACCAATTCGGCCAGAGTCTTTGGCTCGATAACATCACGCATCGTCTGCTCGCCAGCGGCGCGCTGCTGAGCTATATTCAAGAGCTTTCAATCACTGGTCTCACGTCGAACCCAACCATCTTCGATCACGCCATCAAGAACAGCAGCGATTACGATGATGTCATCCGCCGGAAGTTGGATGAAGGCAAGTCGGGCGAGGTGCTGTTTTCTGACTTGGCTCTCGAAGACTTGAGGCAGGCCGCCGATAGTTTCCGGCCTGTCTACGACCGAACCGACGGTGTCGATGGCTGGGTCTCGCTGGAGGTTTCCCCGCTTCTGGCGCATGACACGACTGGAACTCTCGCCGCCGCCAAGGCTCTCCACAATCGCGCGGCGCGGCCCAATCTCTTCATCAAGATTCCCGGTACCAGCGCGGGTCTTCCAGCTATCGAGGAGGCGATCTTCGCTGGCATCCCTGTGAATGTAACCCTGCTGTTCTCGGGCAAGCAATATGTCGCGGCCGCAGAAGCTTATATGCGCGGGGTCGAGCGGCGCATAGGCGCAGGGCTCAATCCTAATGTTGGTTCCGTGGCGTCACTCTTTGTCAGCCGTTGGGACGTAGCTGTAGCAGAGAAGGTGCCTGAGATTCTGCGCAACAAGCTTGGAATCGCCATCGCCAAGGATGCTTATGAGATGTATCGCACGCTGTTAGATTCGCCGCGGTGGCAACGCATCCAGAATGCTGGAGCGCGCCCTCAGCGCCTGCTTTGGGCGAGCACGGGAACCAAGGATCCCAGCGCCTCGAACATCCTGTACGTTCAGGCTCTCGCTTTGCCATCCACTATTAACACGATGCCTGAGGCAACCTTGAATGCGCTTGCCGCTCATCCGGAATTTGGCGAAGCTCTGCGCGAGAATAACGACAAAACCTTCACTGAATTCGCAAAAGCCGGCATTGATACGGATGCCGTCGCTGCCCAGTTGCTCAGGGAAGGCGTCGAATCGTTCGCCAAATCATGGAACGATCTTCTGGATTGCATCGCGTCGAAGAGCGAGGCGCTCAAGGCAGTAGTTGCCTGAGTGCACGGCGAGCAATCGCACAAACCTAAATCAATTCAACCATGGAAAAGAGGATCGAAATGAACTCGAAAAACTCTGTAGCGGCAATTTATGAAACGCACGAGCAGGCAGAGCATGCAGTCAAGGAACTACAAAAGGCCGGCGTGGACATGAAATGTCTGTCGATTGTAGGGCGAGGTACGCACACAGATGAACACGTCGTTGGCTACTACACTGCCGGCGATCGCATGAAGTATTGGGGCGGAGTAGGAGCGTTCTGGGGCGGGTTCTGGGGGTTACTGTTTGGTTCGGGTCTCTTCTTCATACCCGGACTCGGACCGATTCTTGCCGCCGGCCCAATCGTAGCCTGGATTGTTGCTGGCCTTGAAGGCGCAGTTGTTCTTGGGGGCGTAAGCGCGATTGGGGCGGGGCTGGTTAGTATTGGCATCCCGAAGGACAGCGTCCTGAAGTACGATGTCGCCTTGAAGACCGACAAGTACGTGCTTGTCGTCCATGGAACACCTGAGCAGGTGGAGAGGGCCAAAGACGTTATTGCCGGTACGGAACATAGCCATTACGCGGTTTATGGCCAGGCTGTGCTCGTCTAATACACGGCCAGACTGCGCTGCGACTGGAGTAGGCAAAAGGAGATTCTGCGAAGCCTGCTCTTGCGCCGCGCGGTATCTGCAGCCCGCCGTTAACGAGTCGACAGAAGAGTAAGTGCAAAGGAGATGCGATGTTAATCAAGGCAAACGCTCTGAAAGGTTATTCACTCAAGAGTCTCGATGGAGACATAGGGTCGGCCAGCGAGTTCTACTTCGACGATCGGTATTGGGCAGTTCGCTACCTTGTAGCAAATACCGGAACATGGCTTACGGGCAACAAGGTCCTGATCTCACCGTACTCACTGGACGGCGTCAATTCTGCTGAAGAGACGGTGTTCGTTCTGTTAAACAAAAAGCAGATCGAAGAGAGTCCGTCCATCAAGACGGACGAGCCAGTGTCCCGTCAATTCGAGAAATTGTACAACGGGTATTATGGCTATCCGCCTTATTGGAGTGGCCCATACATGTGGGGAGGCTACTCGGGCCTCTCGCGAGATCGCACAACGTGGGGCTCGATGGCCTCCGAACCTGTAGGCGGGGATCGCCATCTTCGCAGCACCCACGAAGTTACGGGCTACCATCTTCTCGCACCTGATGGCGAGGTAGGCCATGTCGTTGACTTCATCATCGACGACGAGACCTGGGCAATTCGTTACCTTGTGGTGGCAACGAAGAATTGGTGGCCAGGCAAGAAAGTCCTGCTTTCACCCAAGTGGATTGAGAACGTGAGTTGGGAAGAGAGGGAGGTTGCAATCGACCTGTCTCGCGAAGCCATCAAGGCGGCGCCGGAATATACCGACGAGTCTCTGCTGACACGGGATTACGAAACAGTCCTCTATGGCCACTACAATCGTGAAGGCTACTGGGTCGAGGAACTCGTGGTCGTTTGAATGCATATCAACAAGGTTCTGGAGTAGGTCCGGATTAAATGCATACCCCGGAGAAGATTAAGCCACAGGCCTGCGCTTTCGCGCAGGCCTGTGGCTCAATTTTTCCCTCAACATCTACGATTCAAGTTAGAGAAGGAATCGGGCTAGCCCACCTCGCCGATTTTCATTCACGGTCGGAGCAGCACCAAAACAGGTGTCACTCCGATGCCTCGAATTTGACGGCGCCCGCGCTCAAGAGGAAACGGTAAGTAGATTTGAAACGCTGCCCACCCCGGGTGCGGAGAAAGCGGCGTGCTCGGCATCGTCGTGTTCTCTCCATGAATGCACGCGTCCTCGCAAGGTCACCAGGGTGCCGGAAGTTTCGACTGTAATATCCTTCGATTCAATCTGGGAATCGCGCTTGAGCGCGTCCTCGATTTTGATCTTGATGTCGATGGTATTCACGGTCGGCTTGAGAGTGACCTCGTTCGACACCGCTTTCACACCGCGCAGGGACCGAACAGCTCTTGCAGCTTCTTCCTTTTGGAATTGCCACTCCGCAGTTCCTTGAAGCGTGATCCAGCCGTTTGAAACGCTGACCTTGATGGTGTCAGGTACTTGGGAGTTCCAGTTCAAGTGATTCGCAGCCGCAGATGCAATCTCTTCATCTGTGCGCTCGCTCTCGAAAGGCAGATCGACGATAATCTCACTTGCGACCGAGGTGACATCAACAACTCGGAGCGCCGCCCGCTCCGCTGCCCACTTCTCATACAAACTACCGACGTGCCCATCAAGCTCAACAACACCGTTGTTGACCGAGACGCCAATCTTGGTTGCGCAAACGCTTGGTTCCCAGCGCAATTCCTGCTCCACGTTGTTCTTGATCGTTTCTGCTGTTTTCACTCGGACACCTTTTCTTCTGGTTGGGTTAACAATTGATCTTCGTGATCCTACACAGGATCGTGGCTAAATCATTGCAGGGTCGAAGTCCTGGAACTGTGCCGGATTGCTCTGCGCGGTGTGAGCGAGATGGACGCTCACAATCTTCTCTGCGGCCACGAACCAAAAACTTGGGTAAACCAGCCTGAGAAGTTCGTTTGGAGCATTCCGTGTTGAAGGGATGGATGCGGTGAGCAAACTGGAACAGTATGTCTCCCTGGCAGGTGAAATTCTCTTAGGATGAATCCTCATATTCGTCACGACCATGAAGACCTTCTTGATAGTCTCGTCGGCGGCAAACTGCCGCGCAATCTAAGTTGGAGTGCCGTAGTTGACCTCATTGGACAGATTGGCGAGGTTCAGCCGCACAGAAACGACGAGTTTGCATTTGTAGTAGGTTCCCAGAAAGGATTCTTCAAGCGCCCCAGCACCCATAATCTCGAAGTCGAAGAGATTTCCAGGCTCCGTAGCTTTCTAAAAGAAGCTGGCGCGCTTGGGAAAGCTGCAAAAGCACACCAAATCGGACGAATGGTTGTGGTCATCGACCATCAAGTTGCCCATATTTACCACGATCTCGGCGGCAGCCGGCCTGAAGATGAACTCACTGTCAAGCCGTACGATCCTTTTGGATTCCAACACCATTTGATCCATCGGAAGGAAGCCCATTACAAGGGCGATCATGTCCCCGAGGAGGATTCCTACTACGAGGAGATAGCCACAGATCTTGTCCACGCTGAAGCAATTATCCTCATCGGCCATGCAACGGGAAAGAGCAGCGCGATGGAATTCCTGAGCGAATACCTGAGGAGCCATCATCCTGAGACATTCAAGCGAATCATCGCGACCGAAACGGCAGACCTCTCGGCGCTGACGGAACCGGAGATTGAGGCGATTGCGAAGAAGCACCTCGGCGCCCCGCCAACTATCCCCTTGAGGACTGATTGGGGCGGTCTTCGCAAAGAACACGTGTAGAAACATGGTGCACGAGGCCCAGATTCATCTCGATGCTGATCTGGGCAAGAGCATATCGGTTCACCCACGGCCGCAGACCCAAAAAATGAGGACTTCATGTCAGGATACAAGTCGATCGACAGGATTCGCACCGTCACCGCCGGCACATTTGACCGGCTGGTGTTGAAGGGTGAAGGGCCAATTGTGGTCGAATTCATGTCATACGGATGTGCACACTGCGGTGTGATCGAGCCGGATCTTCAGCAGGTTGCGGAGATGGTGGAGTCCACGGAGACAATCTTCAGGGTCAACATTGCCCTCGACCGGGAACTCGCTGATGCTTACGAGGTCCAAGGGACGCCAACGCTTGTTATGTTTCTCAACGGAGCGGTCGTCGGGCGCGAAGAGGGTCCAAGTCCAGACGTTTCGAATCTACTGGCTGTGGTGAGCCAGCCATACGCGTCATGAAAGGAGTCTGGACTATGCAGAGCAGAAATCAAACCGCGCCAGTCCTACTGTTCAATGACGAGTGTGGAGTCTGTCGAAGCATTGCCGGTTGGGTGAAGAAACAGGTGCAGGCTGGTTCGGGCACGACTTCGATTATGGTACGACCGATTGGCCAGGACCCCGAGGAGTTGCGCGCTCTCAATCAAGACCTGAACATCTGGGATGCCTACGCAACAATTCATCTGCTGATGCCGGATGGCTCGATGAAACTCGGAGGGGAAGCCGTTGCCGAGGTTCTGCGGCAGTTGCCCAGTACCAGATGGTTCACATGGACGTTCGNNCCGAGTCCCTGGGTGCGTCCAATACGATGGCTCGTCAAATGGACAGCTTCACTATTTGGTGCCAGTCATCATGCGAGTCCAAGTCCCCATTTCACTTCCTTGCCGGCCAAGGGGATTCCACCGCAGGCGCATCACATCTAAGTTTAGTTTTTCAAATTGAAACCGACTGGCTGCTGGTCCGCGTCTCAGGCTCGATAAGCGCCTTTCAATCTCGCAGCAGGTTTCGTGGCTTCGCGGGAGCGTTCAGTATCGACTTGGGTTTCTTGCCCGCGGCGAATTCCTCAATAACCTGACGTATGTAGTTCAGCGTTCCATTCAGCATCAGGTCAGTTAGCCCCGCAATGTGAGGAGTAACGAGCACCTGAGGAAGTTGAAGCAAAGCGTCCTTGCGATTGGGCGGTTCATTCTTCAAAACGTCAAGCCCGGCGGCCGAGATTTGCCCATTCGTAACTGCATTAACAAGCGCCGACTCGTCGATGAGCATGCCGCGAGCGATGTTGACAAGGATGGCGCCGCGCTTCATCGCAGCAAGCGCAGCCGCATTGATCAGGTTCTCATTTTC
>PLST01000415.1:7862-14425 GCA_003164255.1 Acidobacteriaceae bacterium
TCATCCTCATTCCGAATGGACGCAAGCGCTCTACGAGCTGTTGCCCGATGGTCCCCAAGCCAACAATGCAAACCGTCTTCCCGCTGAGTGCGAGACTGAGAGTGGGCGGCCTGACAGGGTCTCCTCGAAGGGAAGTCAGAGCCTCTCCTAAATATCGCGCCGAGCCGAGCAGAAGCAAGACCGCGAATTCCGCAACGGAAGTTGCATTCCCGGTAAGGTCGGCTGGGGCGTAAGAAACCCAGATGCCGAGTTCGCTGGCGGCATCGATGTCAACCTCCTCATACCCGTCGCTGACCGTCTGGATTAACTTGAGCTTGGACTGGCCTTGAAGCAACTCGCGACCGACATATCCCATGGCGAGAAGCACCTCGAAATCGTTCGCGGGAGCGTCCTGGCCGTCGAGCCACTCAACTACTTCATGGTGCGCTAGCGCAGTACGAAAGTTTCGCAGAAGTTCCGATGTAAAGAAGCTTTTGGTATGGAGAAAAGCGATTTTCATGTTTATCCTTTCAGCTCTCTTGGTCGAATGCTGTTAGAGGCTCTATGTGCTTAGGTTGTTCAGGAAATACGAAGACGGGCAAAGACTGGTATCTTCACCAGATCCAAAATCGCGCCGAAGGCAAGCGCGGCGCCAAACTCGGCGGCTATGACCGCGAGGGGCAACGGCGCCATTGCGATTCCAAAGATTGCGAGAGTTGAAATGATAAGCACATCGGCAACTGAGGACAAGACGAGCCAAATGCTGGGTCGTAGGCCCCAGAGATGCAGGCGGCCGCGAATGACGTACGTGGTGGCCTGGCTGCCAAACACAATACTGACTACGGTCAGCGTTTGAAGTGCTTCGATGCCGAGATGCAACTGATATTTGCCCGCCGCCAGAATTGCCGTGGAGAACGCGAGGAAGCAAAGTCCGAAGATCACTCCTGCGCTTGTAATTCGGCCTATCTGCCAGGAGTTTGGCATCTTTGACGGTCGCACTCGGTCCGTCGTCAGCGACATGGCAAGGAAGTCGCCTGTGATCATCACAATGACCATCAGCATTGGAGTCAGGACCGCGTGTCCTGTCATGACCAGGCCAACCGCCAGCAAGAGCGCCTGAAATACCTTCTTCTGAACCGAGTTGAGTGTGTAGGTGAGAATGCGTTGAAAAGTGACTCTGCCTTCTTTTACGGCAGCCACTATGCCGCCGAGGCCTGCCTCGGTAAGAACAACACCGGCGGCCGATTTGGCGACATCGGTCGCGGTCGAGACGGCAATGCCGATCTGTGCCTGGCGCAGCGCAGGCGCGTCGTTGGCCCCGTCGCCGCACATCCCAACGGTATGTCCGCTCTTCTGAAACGCTTTAACCAAGTCAAACTTGCCCTCCGGAAGAACACCCGCAAAGACCGAGAAGTCTTCTGGCTTAATGCCGTCTGGCAGTTTGCCGGCCGGACAGATTGCTCCTTGTAAACCGACTGCGTGAGCGACGATTGTGGCAGTGGCCGGAGCGTCGCCCGTCACGATCACTGTGCGCACGCCGAGACCATTCAATTCCGAGATAAGAGAGAGCGAGTCGGTCCGTGGTGGATCGCTGAGGGCAATCAGTCCAATGATCTGACTGGATGCCGCCGGTCCCGCGGCAACTGCCAAAACTCTCGAGCCTTGCTTCTCGAGTTCGTCGGCGATAGCGGCTGCGGCGGGAGAGGGCGCGGTCAGAGCGACAACCGCCGTGAACGCGCCCTTGATGATTCGCTGCGAACTACCATCCAAATCAGTTGCGGTTGCTTCCGAGGTTTTCTTGACCGGATCGAACGGGACAAAAGCAGTCAGTTTTGGTAAGCCGGTGGCTGTTTTGTGAGACGCGGCAAGTCGAATGGCCTCATCAACGGGGTCCTGGCCGCCTTCGGAACTCGCAAGCGCCGCCATCCCGAGAACGCGGCCTTCGTTGAATCCAGGCAGCGGGCGAACGCTCGTGACGCTGAGTTTATTTGAGGTCAGAGTTCCGGTCTTGTCCGAGCACAACACATCGATCGATGCTGCTTCGTCCACAGCGGTAAGTCGTGTTGGCAACACACCCTGCTTCGCAAGGGTACGAGCCCCAATCGCGGCGGCGAGGGTGAATGTTGCCGGCAATGCGACCGGGATAATGGCCAGGACCGAGGTCAGCAGCAACGGAATCATCTCGCTCAATGGCATTGCATGATGATGGGCGAAGGCTCCCATCGCAACGATGATGAGGCAATTGAAGACCGCCAGGTTGCGGATGATTCTAAGGACGGCCTTCTGCTGTGTACTCACTACGTGTGCGGACCGAACCAGTTCAGCCGTGCGGCCGAACTTGGTGCGGGTACCGGTAGCTGTAACGATGGCGGTGGCTTCGCCGCGCCGCACTAGAGCCCCTGCAAACGTGTCTGTTCCGGCGCCCGCGTCAATGGGGAGCGATTCGCCTGTAAGCATCGACTGGTCGAGTTCGACCGACCCGCCGATCAGGTGCACATCCGCGGCCACGACGCCGCCGAGCGACAGTTTCACCAGGTCGCCAGATACCAATTGCACCGCAGGTACAGTCTTCCATTCGCCATCTCGCTGGACAGAGGCATTAAGTGCCAGACGGGATTTGAGAGCAGCGAGGGTGGCCTGTGCGCGACTCTCCTGGAAGTAGGCAAGTGCCGCGTTGAAAAGGAGAAGAGCCGCAATAACGGCAGCTTCGTAATACTTGTGAAGGACGATCTCAAGTACAACGGAGGCCTCAAGAAGCCAGGGGACAGGTGCCCAGAATTTAGCCAATGCATTGCGCAGCGGATGAGCAGACGTGTCCGGCATCGCATTGGGACCGTCTTTTTTAAGGCGGTTTCGCGCCTCTTCGCTCGATAATCCTTGTAGGGCGATGTCATGAGCTGGTTGCACAGCCTGAGCGTCTGCTGCGGGGGCGACTACACTACTTGAGCTCACAGCTGGCCACCTGTGCCGCTAAGCCGGTTATTTTGCATAATCCAACCACACTTCCGATCAATGCGCTTGGTTGACATGAGATTCACTGGATGCGCCGAATCGGCGATGCGCCTGCATCAGTGCGGATGCTTGTGCAGCAATAACCGCGTGATGCGTAAAGACCCTTTGCCACCAGATGTCGAAACTTTCGGCCGACGCATTCAAATTCGGATCGGCCCGTTGGCCGTTCAGCCTATTTCGCGCAGCTGAGAGTTGGCCGCATTGTGGGTTAGATTGCTTGTGCGGATTCACTTTGTTGTTTTCCGATCCGGTAGCACTTGAGCAGGGGCAATCTATACCAATCAGACGCGTCGTGCGAGAGCCATGTACTCGATCAAAGGTGCATCCGCGCGGTCCTGAATTGAGGCAGAATCCCCTGTTTGCTTAAGCCATGAGGAGGCGTTGAAAGTTCGCGCCGACTACCGAAGCCGAACCCGCGCGCTCAGTACCATTCTGTAATCTGAGGTGCCTAACCATCTGATCAATTAGATACAGTCATTCCAGCCTTGCGGAGTGACAATCGCATGGGGCGCTTGTGGCACTCACGTTTTAGGTGCGTCAGAGCGCGGCAAGATCTAATCAGCAAAGAGAAAGTGTGAAATGATCCCTGTGAAGCGACCTGATGATAACGCGGCAATATATCTTGTGGGCGGGGGCATTGCTTCTCTTGCCGCTGCAGTTTTTCTTATTCGCGATGGAGATGTACAAGGCCGGACGATCACGATCTTGGAAGAGACTTCCCGGATTGGCGGCAGCCTCGACGCAGCCGGAAATGCGACAGAGGGTTATGTGATGCGCGGCGGTCGCATGATCGAGAGCAAATACCTGTGCACGTTCGATCTGTTTTCATCGATTCCGACTCTCAATGGGTCGAAGTCGGTGACTCAGGAGATATTTGACTGGAACGAGACGATGAAGACCGCCTCCAAGTCGCGGCTGTTTCGGGACGGTCAAAGGGTCGACGGTCCCAGTTTTGGCTTGAGCGAGAAAGATATCCTCAACATCGAGCGCCTGGCGATGGAGCCGGAGGAGTTGCTTGGACGGACCACGATCTCCGACCAGTTCGCCCCGGGGTTCTTTGAGACCGACTTCTGGCGCATGTGGTGTACCACCTTCGCCTTTCAGCCCTGGCATAGCGCAGTCGAGTTTAAACGCTATCTGGTGCGCTTCACCCACATGGTTTCCGGTTTCAATACGCTTTCCGGCATCATGCGCACTGTGTACAACCAGTACGACTCGATGGTCCGCCCTCTTCACAAATGGCTCGAAGAGCGCGGTGTGAAGTTCATGCTCAAGACAACAGTTACAGACCTTGTTCTCCTTCAAGACAGGGCCGGCTTTGCCGTCGAAAAGATCGTGGTGCAGGAAAATGGTGTCGTTAGAAACATTGGTGTCACCGAAGACGACAAAGTCATCGTGACTCTCGGATCTATGACCGAAGGATCGAGTCTGGGTTCAATGGACTCGGCCGCCGCCTTACTTGGGAAAACCGACGGTGGTTCATGGGCTCTTTGGGAGAAAATCGCCGCCGGCCAAACGCAATTCGGGCATCCTTCAAACTTTTCCGATCACGTTGAACAATCTAAGTGGATGTCTTTTACTACCACGCTTCATGACCCCTTGTTCTTCGAACTCATCCGCGACTTGACGGGCAATGTCCCCGGAGAAGGCGGCCTCATTACCTTTCCGGAGTCAAGTTGGCTGGCTTCAATCGTGTTGCCCCATCAGCCGCATTTCATCGGGCAGCCAGAGGGAGTGCAGGTGTTTTGGGGGTATGGGCTGTTTGTTGATATACCGGGAAATTTCGTAAAGAAGCCCATGTCCGCATGCACGGGGCGCGAGATCATGACGGAGATCCTGGGCCACTTGCGCCTTCAGGCGCACGCCGCCGGAATTCTCGATGCGTGTACGTGCATCCCGTGCATGATGCCCTTCATCACCAGCCAATTTCTCCCTCGAAGCAAGAGCGATCGAGCGATGATCAGGCCGGACGGTTCAAAGAATCTGGCGTTCGTTGGACAGTATTGCGAACTCTCGGACGATGTAGTGTTCACAGTTGAGTATTCCATCCGCTCTGCGCAGATGGCTGTCTACTCGTTGCTTGGCTTGGAGCGCGAACCGCCTCCCGTATACAAGGGACAAGTCAATCCTCGCGTTTTGTTCGAGGCATTTGCAGCCTTGCATGAAATTGGTGCCTAGTTACTGCACTCAATCCCTGCAAATCTGAAAACTGTAGCCTTTCCATCTTTCATACTTCTAAGAACATCAACCCAACAGTAACTGCTTCTTGAAGGAGTCATTCTCATGATCTCTCTATTAGATCCGATCCAGATTGGTGAGATCCACTTGCCGAACCGGGTTATCATGTCTCCCCTGACTCGCTTGCGTGGCACACCCGAGCACATTCCTACGCAACTCATGGCCGAATACTATGCACAGCGGGCCGGGGCAGGCCTGATCATCTCAGAAGGCATCCCGGTCATACCACAAGGAGTTGGCTACGCGAATGTGCCAGGGATCTGGTCGCTGCAGCAAACCGAAGCCTGGAAATTGGTCACGAAGGCAGTGCACCAGGCAGGGGGCCGAATCTTCGCACAGCTCTGGCATGTGGGACGCATCTCAGACCCACGCTTTCTCGACGGTGGACTTCCGGTTGCTCCCAGCGCTATCCGGCCCGCAGGCCATGTAAGCCTGGTGCGTCCTGCATCAGATTACGTGACGCCACGCGCGCTTGAGACAACGGAGCTTCCCGGCATCGTTGAGGCTTTCCGCAAGGGAGCAGAGAACGCGAAGCTCGCTGGTTTTGACGGCGTGGAGATACACGGAGCCAATGGCTACCTGCTCGATCAGTTCCTGCATGACGGATCCAATCATCGCACTGACGAATATGGCGGACCGGTTGAAAACCGCGCCCGGCTCATGCTTGAGGTCGCCGATGCAGTTATCTCCGTCTGGGGATCCAAGCGCGTGGGCATGCACCTGGCCCCGCGCGGCGATTCTCAGGATATGCACGATTCAAACCCGTCGGCAACTTTCGGCTACGTGGCGCGTGAGCTAGGCAGGCGCGAACTCGGTTTTTTGCTTGCGCGTGAGTACTTCGGACCCGACAGATTGGGTCCGCAACTCAAGAAGCAATTCGGCGGCGTATACATTGCAAACGAGAAATACACTTTCGCACAGGCCAACGAAGTTATTCGAGACGGAGAGGCGGATGCGGTAGCCTTCGGCCAGCTCTTTATCGCCAATCCTGATCTGCCGGCGCGGTTTACGAGCAATGCGCCGCTCAATATGCCGGACGGCAGCACTTTCTTTACATCGGGGCCACATGGCTATACCGACTACCCCGCGCTGAACGTGTAGCAAAACTCAATGCAGTCATTGTCAAGTTGGTTTGTTCGGTTCTTGACATTAGTAGTTGGTTGAAGCAAACGTGGAGCATCGATGAATGAGATCGTCCGTCTCTTGCAGGCGCATCACAGCAGCCGCAGCTACAAGCCCGACCCAATCCCGGAAGAAACCCTCGAAGCCGTTATCGAATCCGCGCGCCGTGCTCCAACATCCACCAACAGCCACGAAATATCGCTGGTGGTGGT
>PLST01000163.1 GCA_003164255.1 Acidobacteriaceae bacterium
TCAACCACTATTGGTGCCAGGCGGTGTTTGACGCTGCCGCTCAAGCTGGATCCAGCGTCCTCCTCCATGGCGTAATGGGCAACGCCACCGTTTCCTGGTCGGGAAACGGATCAGCACTTCTGGCTCTGGTTCAGGGATATCCCACGACAGCTCTCCGGTTGTTCCAGAACGGAGAATCGAATCCATGGAATACCTTGAAACGTCAGGTCTTGAAGCCGGTACTGATGCCGGCAAGGCGCCTGCTCAGGCGCCTTAGAATGCCCTTGAAGAATCCCTGGCGTTCGTATTCCGCGCTCAATGTGCATCTGGCGCAGGCGCTCGATATCAATGGCAGGATGCGCGATCAGGGTTTTGATCCGACCTTCACCGGTTCCGCCCTTTTAGATTGCCGCCCGCATTTTTTTGATCCTTCTTGCTCTGTCGGCGTGAGCATCGACTCGGAGATTGGCGCGTGGCATTCGTTTTCCTGCGTGGATCCGACAGCCAACCTATCCATGCTGGAGTTTCTTCTACGGGTGCCCGACGATCAGTTCTGGCGTGGAGGCGACACAGGCTCTTTGATGAAGCGCGCATTTCAGAACAAGATGCCCAGTCAAGTGTTGCACTCACGCCAAAAGGGGTTACAAGCCGCGGATGTGGGACACCGGATTGTCAATGAAATAGATACGTTTCGACAGTGCCTTCGCTCGCTCGAATCAGTGCCGGCGGCAAGAGAAGCGCTTGACCTGCCGATGTTCGGCCGCTGCCTGGAAGAGCTCACGAAAAGGGTCGATCCGGAATCAACGGATCGGGCTGAAGCGATCCTTCTTCGTGGATTGGGTGTGGGTTTGTTCCTTCAGCGTCTGGAACATTCCGGCGGTTGAGGCTCGAGATATCCATGCTGAAGAGACAAATCACGGAATTCATCCGACAGTTGCCGGCAGGACGCCGCGCCATCGTACTGGTGTGGAAGGCCACACGATGGTGGAGCGTGGCATGGGGCGTGCTGCTGATTGCCCAGGGTCTGCTACCCGCAGGCCAGGTTTTGCTGCTCAGATCACTGGTCAACCAATTTGTTGCTTCGGAGCGATGGACAACGATCGCGCCATCGGCAATTGGTATCGCCGCTCTATGGATTGTGGGCCTGCTGATATCGAGTGCATTGACGTGGGTGAGGGCCGTACAGGCAGAGTACGTGCAGGACGAAGTTCATCGGCTGATTCATGAGCACGCTATCCGGCTTGACCTGGCATTCTACGACCGTCCTGAATCCTACGATCTGTTATGGAGAGCGCAGGTCGACGCTCCCTCGCAGCCATTGGCGCTGCTGGAGAGTCTCGGCACGCTGGTGCAGAATGGGCTGGGATTCCTGGTATTAGCCGGTATTTTGTGGGCCTACGCCGCCTGGTTGCCTCTGCTGATGCTATTGACCGCAGTTCCGGGTCTGATTTGGATAGCACGCCATATTTTGAGCGAGCACCATTGGCACCTTGAGCACACGTTCGATGAGCGGCGCGAGCGCTACCTCGACTGGATGATTACCGATCAGCGCGCTGCGACTGAATTTCGCCTCTTCGACCTGGGGACGTATCACCGAAAGGCCTTCGAAAAGCTGCGCGGGAGCCTGAGGGGCGGGAAACTGCGTCTGGCGCGGAAGGGGGCAGTTACCGAACTTGAGGCCGGTTTGCTTGCCTGGACGGGCAGTCTGGTTGGCCTGGGCTGGATGGTGCACCAGACCCTTGCGGGGAGGGCCAGGCTGGGCGATCTGCTTCTTTGTTTCCAGGCCTTCCAGCAGTGCCAGGCTCAGCTTCGCGCTTTATTGGAGGGCGCAGGCAAAATCTACAGAAGCCTGCTCTTCATCGACAATCTTGACGAATTCCTGAGGACGATGCCGGCTATCTTCGCAGGCCATGCGAGCGAAGCTGGCCTGCCCATCAAGGAGTCCATTCGCTTTGATGGAGTCAGCTTCACTTACCCCGGTGGAACCCATTGCGCCCTGGACAAGTTCGAGCTGGAGATCCCGAAGGAAAAGGTGGTTGCGATCGTCGGGTATAATGGTGCGGGTAAAAGCACGCTCATCAAGCTCCTGTGCCGCTTCTACGATCCCGACGAGGGTCGAATCCTTGTGGATGGCGTGGACTTGAAGGAGATTGATCACGAGGCATTGCGGCGGCAAATCGCCGTGCTTTTCCAGAATCCTGTTCATTATGAGACCACAGTGCGGGAGAATATCGGTTTTGGCGAGATCAGCGCTCTGAGCGATGACAAGCGGCTTTGGCAAGCAGCCAGCGATTCGGGAGCGCTGGCACCGATTGAAAGGCTGCCGGAAGGCTTCGATACGGTTTTGAGCAAGATGTTTGGCGGCACGGAACTGAGCGAAGGAGAATGGCAGCGGATCGCGTTGGCGAGAGCATTTTTCCGCGAGGCTTCACTCATCGTTCTCGACGAGCCCACGAGCGCGATGGATTCATGGGCGGAGCAAGACTGGCTTGGCCGTTTTCGAACGCTCACTGCGGGGCGGTCCGCATTGATGATCACACACCGCTTTACCACCGCCATGCACGCTGACATCATTCACGTGATGGAGAAGGGGCGCATCATCGAATCTGGAACTCATGGGCAGCTGGTCTCCAAGGGAGGAGTGTATGCCTCTTCCTGGGCGGCCCAGATGCGGGATATCAGCCATGCTCGGCCATGACTGGCGGCAGAGCGCCAGCCCAGCGTTTCGGCTGATGATCGCCACCTCGTGGCTGGCGCCGGACTCATGGAAAGAAAAGCAGGAAAAGGAGATTCTGGAGGCCTCGGGGGAGGGACTGGACTGGACGGAATACCTCTTCCTGGTTGATCGTCACAGAATCCCCGCGCTGAGTTGGGCGGCAATAGGCCGCGTTCCGGACCTAGCCGTTCCGGATGGGGTCCGGCAGGAACTAAAAAGGCGCAGTGACGACTGCCGAATGAGGGCAATTCAGCATAGCCTGCTGCTGGCTCAGGTACTCAAGCGGTTGAATCGAGATGGTATTCCTGTGATGCCTTGCAAGGGGCCGGTTCTTTCTTTCAACCTGTATGGCGACGTGGGGCTCAGGCAGTTCAGAGATCTGGATGTAGCCGTCGCGGAAAGCGATCTGGAACAGGCGCGGGCGAGTCTGGAAGATCTTGGATGGCGTGTGGGCGAGGGAAACTATCGTTTGAGCCCTCGCCAGTGGGACAGTTTTCTGCGTAATGAGTACGAAATGGTCTTTGAGCATCCTCAGACGAATTGCATTCTTGAACTGCAGTGGAGCAACCAGTGGGAGACCCCTGAGGTTACGAGAGCGCGGTGGGCCAGGAGTACTCCCTCCGAATGGCAAGGCTGTTCAATCCGTGAGATGAATTCCGGCGATTTGATGCTCTATCTTTGCAGTCATGGCGGCCATCATGCGTGGTTTCGCGCCAAATGGCTGGGAGACGTGGCGCGCGCACATGCCATGGGCCTGGCCGATTGGGACGCAGCCTTCCATGAGGCCCGGAAAGACCACCGGGAGCGAGTTTTGGAGGTTGGGCTTGCGCTCCTCGAACAACTGTACGGGCTTCCCGCCCCAGAACCGCCGCCGAATCCCAGAATCCGGATGCCGGCTCTGCTGGTCGAGATTCCCTTCAAGGCTCTCCGCGACACCAAAGTACCCACTTTTCGTACGGATTTGGGCTTTCTCCGTTATCGGCTTCGCATGAGCCGCTATGAAAGAATGCTCTCGCCGCGAAAGCCCTGGCGTCGCAGCCTCGGTGAGCTCTTTCACTTCCGGGAGGACTTCAGAACGGTTCCGCTTCCGGACTGGCTTTTCTGGCTCTACAGGCCGTTGCGGCCCTTCCTGTGGCTGTTGCGCCTGGTTCGTCAGGCGTGGCAAAAACCGCCCANNGGACAGGTGTGGAAGGTGACGGAAGTACCTAAAAGTTAAACACTCTATTGAATTTGTGCGCCATTTTCCTTCTTGCCTTCGCTCTGCAGCCGTGTTAGGCTTTTCTTGTCAAGATCCTATCCCCCCAAAGGAGATTCAACATGGCCAAAGTTCACGAAACAAAGGTAGAAGAGACCAGGAAGGCATGGGGAACGCCCCAGCTCAAGAAGTTCGGTATTGAGGAAATCACGGCCAACTTTAACGGTGGCGCCAAGACCGACAGCAAGAGCACCCATAGCTAGTCGTCGGGCGATCAGCCTCAAGCAGGGCTTGCATGCTCAGTTCCTTTGTACCCATTGTGCTGGTTGGCCATGGGTGAGGGTGGGTGTGTAAACGGGCTCTTTGATCTTCTCCAATACCGAAAAAAGAATTGTCTCACAGCCTTTAAAAAAGAGATGGTTCTGGTCGCGGACCGTAGTATTTTAACTGGAGACTTTGCCCTCTCCGGAACTAATGAGAAGGTGCAGTGAGGTATTCCCCCAGTCCACCGCTTCGCCTCCTTCGCCGGTTTATTCTTTCTGTGGAGTATAACGGCGTACAGGGTGCGTTGTTGCATTCCTGGCGTCGCCTCTTCTCATCTTTAAAGAACCACGGCGTAAGGGGGACTTTTGAACGCGCCTTTGTGAAGGCACCAGTCCCGGCGGAATTTCCTGAGCGCTCCAGTCTACATCCCTTCGATCTCGAACATGGCACCGATACGGGGGGATGGATTTCGGGCGGGGACTTGGCGGCGTCTACCCTTTCAGCTTTATACACCACCATCTATTTAGGCATAGCACCGTCGGCATTGCGTGCCGCGCTTGCCGCATCGCCGATTGCCCGCGGCGACTTGACGTTCGTTGACATCGGCTGCGGAAAGGGCCGCGCACTGCTCATCGCCGCGGAGTTTCCTTTTCGCCGCCTGTTAGGTGTAGAACTTGCCCCGGAGCTTTGCGCAATTGCTAACGCGAACTTAGCCCTCAATCCAGACTGGACGAGCCGGATTTCCGTAACGAATGGGGATGCAACCACCTTCGTTTATCCGGAGGGCCCACTTTTTATTTTCCTGTACACACCATTTCTCCTCCCGTTGGTGCGCCGCTTCATGGCAAATCTGGAGGGCCAGTTGCGCCGTTCCCCACGCCCGGCCTATCTTCTCTATGCGAATCTGTACAGAACGGAAGCCGATGCTCTGGCTGATAACACGTACCCTGATTTGATCGGTGCATGCTCACTCCTCCGACCAATCTTCGATACCGTTTACCCCCTAGCGCTAGACGATGCCGCGGCAGAGCCCCGGAACGGTAAATTCAGCCGATTTGTGCTGTACCGGGCCGGCCTGGCAGACTGAGAAGCGGTCCTACTGCGGCTGCGGGCGGGTGCGGCACCATGGAATCTGTGAACATCCGACGAAGGGCAATCCGAGTAGAGCCAGACACTCGGCCGTTTAGGATAAGAAAATGCAGATCGGCAATGAAACCGAGGACAGCTATGCACGAGCTCCCGAACGGCTAGGTGTGGCCAGGTGCGTTGTTCTGTGGCTGTTATTC
>PLST01000203.1:0-131 GCA_003164255.1 Acidobacteriaceae bacterium
AAAAGACTTTTTCCGCAGCCTGTTTAGGCCCCGAGGGACGCACTTCGAGCCGTTTGCTTGGGCTCGTCGCTCTGTCCGCAATCCAAAAGACAAACGCCTCCGCGAGCGCAGAGGCGTTTGTCTTGAATTGC
>PLST01000203.1:302-7319 GCA_003164255.1 Acidobacteriaceae bacterium
GCCCTTGCCGATCGTCGCCTGATCGCCTGTTACCGCGGCGGCAGGACGGCTCGCAGCTTCGAAGGCCGGAGCTGGCGTAGAAGGACGGGCCGGTTCCGGGGTGGGTGTTGGACTCGGTGATCCAGTCTGAGTGGGTTTCCACATTGCGCTCAAGGTATTTCCTTTTCTGTCCAGAGGGACGGGGGGATTCCAAGGCAGGGCAATCGCCGGGTGCCCCAAAAATTTTTAAGAATGCCAACTGCCGAAAAATCTCAACTCAACCTGCCACTTGCGGCCACAGACGGAATCAATTCCCGCAGCGGTCCGTTCAAACAGATCCATTGCCGCTATTCTAAGGCCATACCCGATAACTGCACGAGTACCTTGGTAATGCTACTTTGTCCGGTCGTCCCAAAATGGCCAAACCGCATCCGGCTTGCTAATAGCCTACTCTAAAACGTATGACCGATCGTGAGCTGGTGACGCGGATCGCGCGCTCTGCCGGCGGCAAGGCCGGATACAAACAACTTGTCCGCGAGCTAGGCCTCGCCGGCGGACGCGAACGCCGCCTGCTTTTGGAGCAGCTCGCACGCCTGACCGTGCGTGGACAACTCGCCAAGCTGGACCGGGAACATTGGAGTATCCCCAAACCGCTGGGCACCCGGGACAATCTCTTGGCCGGCCGCCTCGACCTGCATCGCGATGGCTTCGGGTTCGTCCGCCCCAACCCCCGCCAGCAGCAGGGAATCGAAGATATCTTCATTCCTCCCAACGAGATCAATGGCGCCATGCAGGGCGACCAGGTGCTGGTTGAGGTTGAACCGCCAAAGGCTGACGGACGGCGTCAGGGACGGATCGTCCGCGTCCTTGAACGCAAGAATCCAACCGTCGTAGGAGTGTTTCATTACGGGGCCCCCGGCGGCAGGTCTTCGCAACAGGGGTCGTATTATGCCCGCTCCGATCGAGCCCTGGGCCACTACGTCGTCCCCTTCGACGAGCGCATGACGCAGCACATCCAAATACCGGCCGAGCTTGCCCTGCCTGACGCCAGCGTCTCCGCCTCGTCCCACCGCGTTTTGGGAGATGAAGCAGCCACTGCTCCAAAACCTGAGAGCCAGGAGGACCTTGATGGGCTGGTCGTCGACGTCGAAATCACCAGTTGGCCCACTCCGACCCGCCCCCCGGTTGGCCGCGTGATTGAAGTGCTTGGCTCGCCCGACGACTTCGGCGTCGATGTCGAGATGATGATCCGAAAGCATCAACTGCCGCGCATCTTTCCCGACAACGTGCTGGCAGAAGCGCGGCGTGTTGCCCATCTCGACCCGGATGAAGCCGACAGCCGCCGTGATTTTCGGCAACTTCCCATTGTCACCATCGACGGCGAAACAGCGCGCGACTTCGACGACGCCGTTCTCGTCACCAACCGCCCCGACGGCGGCTACGAACTCCAGGTTCATATTGCCGACGTCGCCGAATATGTTCGTGCCGGCACCGATCTCGATCTTGAAGCGCGTATGCGCGGAACCAGCGTCTATTTCCCCGATCGCGCCATTCCCATGCTGCCCCAGGAGCTCTCCTCCGGCATCTGCAGCCTGCGCCCCGGCGAAGACCGCCTCGTCCTCAGTTGCATCATGCAGCTCGACCCCGAAGGGAGAATTGAAAGCTACGAAATTGTCGAAGGCGTCATCCGTTCCGCCGCGCGCATGACCTACACCGAGGTTCATGGAATCCTCGAAGGAGACGTGCCAGTCCGCGCGCGGTACGAATCGTTGGTCCCCGGCTTTGAGCGAATGCGCCACCTGGCCGGCTTGATGAATAGGCGCCGCGAAGAGCGCGGCTCCATCGACTTCGACTTGCCTGAGCCTGTCATCGAATTCGACGAGCAAGGCCAGATGCGCGGCGTGACCAAGTCGGAACGAACCTGGGCCAACCGCTTGATTGAAGAGTTCATGCTCGCGGCAAACGAATGCGTCGCCACATGGCTTGAGGACCTCGGTGTTCCATCCCTCTACCGCATTCACGAGAAGCCGGAACCGCGCCGCGTCGTCCAGTTTGAAGAGCTGGCCGCCAGCTTCGGCTATTCGCTTGGCCTCGGCGCCCTGCCCGTCAAGAAATTCGTCACGCGTGGCGATCGCCGCGATGCCCACGGCCGTGGCCGCAACCCGCGCCAGCACGAGGTCCCGGAAGACATTCCGGTCACGCCGCGCATGTACCAGAAGCTGGCCGCGCGCATCGAGGGCAAGCCTGAAGAACGGATCCTCAGCTATCTCATGCTCCGCTCGCTNNATCGTGCATCGCATCGCGAAGACACTCCTCCGCGAAGGCGTGCGCGGCGAAGGCACGATCGAAGAAGGTCGCCACAGCTCTCCCTGGACCCACCCGAGCGAAGGCGAGGCGCAGGTGCCCAAGGTCTCGCATTTGAGACCGGGGATTGAGAAATTCCAAAGCGGGGTGCCCCATCCGAGCCGGGTGCGGGTGCCCCCGGTCTCGAGTCTGAGACCGGGGATTGAAAAATTCCAAGGCACCCCCCCCATCCCCGAGCAGGAACTAGCCCAAATCGCCGAAGAAACAAGCCAGACCGAGCGTCGCGCCGCCGAAGCCGAACGCGAATTGGTCGAGTGGAAGAAAGTCCGCTTCATGCAGGACAAGGTGGGCGAAGAGTTTGCCGCCTTGGTGCTCAACCCCGCCAAATTCGGCCTCTTCGTCGAGCTGACTGATCTCTTTGTCGAGGGCCTCGTACCCATCGACTCGCTCCGCGACGACCGCTACACCTGGCGCGAGAACACGCATGAAATCATCGGCGAACGAAATGGCCGCCGCTACCGTGCCGGCGACCGTGTGCAGGTCATTCTCGACCGTATCCTCGCCCAGGAGCGCAGGCTGCAATTCTCCATTGTTGAAGAAGGCATCTCGCTCAGCGGCAAGCCCGCTCCAAAGTCCTCCCCAAAAGGAAAGAAGAAAAAGCGGAAGAACGACGCAATTCCCCCAGGCAGGAGCAGGAAAAAACCGCCCAGAAAAGGGAAGCGGCGCTAGAGCGAGTTGCAACGTGAGGGCTTTGAAAGGGCGCGGCTTTAGCCGCGCCGTAGGAGGCGCCTTAAGTCTGGGGCTTTAGCCCCCGAGGGAGGCTTTTCGGGCCTCTTGGCCTTTGTCAGCAGCCTGAGCGGCGCTAGCGCCGCCTCAGTTTGATGACAAACACCATCGTTGCCTTTCCGGAGGGCGCGTGAGGCTTCAGCCTCGCGAATAAGACCCCTCAGCTCGGTCGGGCTTCACAGGCTGCGGAAAAACTCCCCCGGGCCACCAAATTCGACAGCTTTGTAACAAGGGCACGGCTTCAGCCGGGCCGCAAGTGCATGAAAAGAAAAGATGGGGCTTCAGCCCCTGCTAAGTTCGCACTACTGCACGCGCCTTTTTCCGCAGCCTGTTCAGCCCCGGGCCTTCTCTCAAAATGCTGCTGAACTTCGTCGGCAGTCTGAGGCGACACGAGGGCCGCCTCGAATCACCTCCCGATGCTTTGCCCCCAGCTAGCTAGCTTCCAGCCTGCTTCGCCGCAAGATCCCCAATCACCGGCAACTTGAAGCGCTCCCCGTTGACGGCTTTCACCACGCAAAGCACCCAGATCAGGAACCACGCAAGCCAGATAAGCCGGGTGAGCATCAGGAAGAAAAACATCCCAAACATGACGCTGAACACCGCGAAGAAGCTCAAGGCTATGTAGAAAATAATCGCCGCGATGTTCAGAAAAATCGACTGCCACGCGTGAAAGCGCACATAGGAACTGGTGTTGTAAGGCGGCATAACCAGGAACACGATTGCAGGGACAATGGTCACATACGCTAGAGCGCCAGCAGCATTGTCAGTAAGTCCAACTGGGTTGGATTCGGTCATGATCACTCCTCTTTCGGTTGAAACTCACCACTCAACGTTCAATCCCCGGCTGCGAGCCTGGCACGTTCCAGCCCATTTGCCTGGATGATGCAGGCACCGCCAAGCGATCAGATCCCAGCCTGCTTCGCCGCCAGCGGACCGAGGACGGGAACGACAAACTTTCCGCCCTGAAACGCCTTCAGGATGCACATGATCCACACCACAAAAAGCGTCAGCGAACCCACCGCGAAAACGAGCCACCCGAGGATAGGGATGATGGCCACGAGGCTGATGGCGAACCAGGCGATCCCCAGGAAAATGGATTGCCAGGCATGAAAGCGTATCGTCGAGTTCTGGTTATACGGCGCGACAACTAGAAAGACGATCGCGGGGATGATCGTGATGTACGCAAGGCCTGATGCGGCCGTATCGCTGAGACCACTCTGAGTAGCTTCTTCGGTCATGTCTTGCTCCTTTGGATTTGAGTCCTGAATTTGGGAATCGGGTTTTGCCCGCTCAAAGCCGGTTGCGCTGACGGGGAACAGACTCCGGCCACGGATACGCCGAAAGGCGTGACGTGAGAATGACATAAGAGAATCCACAAAGCAACGCATTGTCAAGTAAAAATTCCAATCCGCGTCCGTTCGCCGGGGCGGCCACTCCCCAATTCAAGCCGGGAATGTACCTGCCCTGAGGCTGAATCTCGTCAATCCAATACAATGACTGGAGGAGCTCAAAGCATGGCACATACTGTTTTTTGCGTGCGCAACAAGAAGGAAATGGAGGGCCTGGACGAACCGCCCTTCGATTCAGAGTTTGGCCAGAAAATCTACAAGAATGTTTCCAAGGCAGCGTGGGCCGAGTGGGTGGACAGGCAGAAAATGTTGCTCAACGAATACCGCCTCCAGCCCTGGACCCCCCAGGCACAGCAGTTCCTCGTCGAGCAGATGGAAGAGTTCTTCTTCGGCACCGGCTCGGCCCTGCCTTCGGAGTTTGTTCCTCCCACGCACTAGCGCAAAGCCCTCACAGGATTGAAGAAATTTGCAATCACGAGCGCCCGCCGAGGGCGGCTGAGGGCCATGCTGGTGTAAACTGGTCAAGCACCAAAAGCCGGCTCACCCGAGCCGGCTACATTGTGTCGGGACGTGGCTCAGCCTGGTNNTCGGGAGTTCAAATCTCCCCGTCCCGACCATTTACTCCGCAACAATCTGAAGCTCGCAGTCGCAGGCCACTACGCGACTGCCGACAACGAAGCACCCCAATCGCTTTTGCGAAGCAAATGCGCCAATCTAGCCTGCGAGGGGAGCGAGACGAAGTCTTGCCATTCGGGAGTTCAAATCTCCCCGTCCCGACCATTTACTCCGCAACAATCTGAAGCTCGCAGTCGCAGGCCACTACGCGACTGCCGACAACGAAGCACCCCAATCGCTTTTGCGAAGCAAATGCGCCAATCCAGCCTGCGAGGGGCGCGAGACGACTTCTCGCCGTTCGGCAGTTCAAATCTCCCCGTCCCGACCATTGTTCTACCTTGCGGGATGCGGCTTCACGCCCGACCAGGTCCACGCGCTGATCTTCCACCCGCCTGCTTCCGCATGGAGAACAAACGTCATCTGTCCTTCTTCCGTCGTTGGCTTCCCGTTCTGCTTATAGAGATAGGTGGTGGGAATGATTACGTAGGCAACATCGTTCTCCACTTCGCTTCGCGTCGGCTCGCCGTATTTCACAAAACCATCTGAAACGCCGGTGGACCGCGCGTGCTTGTCGTAAGCGGCAGCCCATGCCTGTGGAGCGTCGGCGCCAATCCAGCGGTGAGGTGCAAACTCGTCCACAATCACGATGTCGCCATTGGCATAAGCAGCGTAGGCGGATTTGACGTCACCGGTATTGAATCCATCAATGAACTGATGAATAGGGGCCGTCAGGTCGGCCGCCACTGCCATGGCGGATGGAAACAGCACGACGCAAGCGAGGAGAGCAAGAAAAACCTTTTTCATGAACGGCTCCCAGATTGTTTCTTGAGTGGCGAATCCTTCGAATTGTACGGGGCGCACACGATCTACGGTACTTAAGACGAATTAGGTTACCTTTGACAGGCAGAATGGTTCATTTCAGGCCGCGCGCATCTTCCTTTTTGGCATTTCCAACATCTAATTCAGCATGACTTCATCCACCCCTCCCCCAGTCCGAAAATTCATGAGTCGATTTCTCCGACGCTCGCCTGGCTTCAATTCATTTCGGCTTTATCCGCTTGGCCTTTGCTCATTGGTGGCCGCTTGCCTCATGCTCCACTCGGCGCAGCTGGCTGCGCAGCAAACGCAAATCACCTCAAGCACGCCCATGCTTGCGCTTGTGTCGCCAACTCCGGCACCAATTTCCCCAAGCCCGCAAACTGGGGCCCGGCAAACCGCGGCGCCAGATCCTTCACAAGCAGCAACGCCGAATATTGCTGAAGTCGAAACCTCTGCTGGCGAAGTGAAGGCCGCGGACAACCCGCAACCCGATGCGCCCAAAGACCCAACGCCAACGACGAACACGGCCACGACCACTGACCAGGATCAACGTCAACCGCAAACCAAACGCATTCTCGGCGTCGTGCCAAATTTTCGCGCCGTAAGCACCGACGAGCAACTGCCGCCGCAATCGGTGAAGGAGAAATTCGTTACCGCAACCGAGGACTCCTTCGACTACTCCTCCATTTTCATTCCGCTCATGCTCACCGCATACGACATGGGGATCGATGCCACGCCTGAATTCCACCAGGGCGCGGCCGGATTTGCCCGCTACTTCTGGCACAACGCTGTCGATCAGACCAGCGAAAACTATATGGTCGAATTTGTCGTGCCCTCCATTACCCATGAGGACACCAGGTACTACACGCTCGGCAGGGGCGGGTTCTTCAAGCGAACAGGCTATGCATTGAGCCGCGCTGTCGTGACGCGATCTGATGCTGGAAACAACGTCTTCAACGCCAGTGAAGTTCTGGGCGCCGGCGCTTCGGCGGGGCTTTCGAGCCTCTACTATCCCTCGCGCGAGCGCAGCTTTACCAATACCGGCACGGAGTGGGGACTGGATGTAGCCATCGATTCTGCCAGTTTTGTCTTCAAGGAATTCTGGCCCGACATCAACCACAAACTCTTTCACGCCGCGCAGTCCACCGACGGATCAATCCATTAG
>PLST01000189.1 GCA_003164255.1 Acidobacteriaceae bacterium
TACATCTCGACCACCTCGCCGGAAGCATTGAAGACCGGCACGACTACCGAGCCGTTGAAATGCTCGTGCCCGCTCTCGCGCAGGATGCCAAGCCGCTGCAACCGTCCGCGCATCTCCGCGCCGGCGACGCGGTTCTTGTCTTCCAACCCGTAACCCAGCGTCCGGTTGGCGAAGCCCAACCGGAAACGGTCGATGATCTCCGAGGACTGGAGGCCGCGCGAGGACAGATACCGCAACGCCTCCGGCGACTGCTTCAACGTCCGGCTGTAATAGTCCACGGCCTGCAACAGCAGCGCCCG
This sequence comes from Acidobacteriaceae bacterium, assembly GCA_003164255.1. GTDB lineage: Bacteria > Acidobacteriota > Terriglobia > Terriglobales > Acidobacteriaceae > Telmatobacter. Next base: position 300 of record PLST01000189.1, read on the forward strand.
GTCGTCTGCACCCCGCGCCACGGGCGGCGGCAACTTCGGAACCGTGCTCTGCTTCACCGGCTGCACCGGAGCGGCGGCTAAAGGAAAATAGTCTGCTCTGAGAAGTTCGACCGCATGGCGGAAGCTCACACCCTGCGCCTTCATTACCCAGTCGATGGACGTGCCGCCCATGTTGCAAGCGCCAAGACAGTGCCAGAGATTCTTCGCCGGAGTGATGACCAGCGACGGGTTCCGGTCGTCGTGGAACGGGCAGAGACCCAACAGGTCGGCACCGTGCCGGTGCAACTTGATGCCCCGCGCCTCGGCCAACCGCTGCACGGAGACCTCCCGTTTCAGCCGTTCGACCTCGGATTCTGGGATTCGCGCCATTTTTCCGCCCTCCGCTGAAAAACCTGTCAAGTGCTTTTTTCACTTTTTGCAGTTTTTCTCGCCGTGCCTCAGTATATACATACAGTGTATATCCGGCCAGTGGATTTTAGGAGTACTCGAAAATGGACCATAAAATCCGTCTTGAGATGCCCGCCAAGAAGGAACCACATACCGCATTCGGCAAGCGCCTCTTCGCTCTCAGGAAGACGCGCGGCCTCACACAGGTACAGCTCGCCGACGCCCTGGGGACAACCCAGCGCGTGATCTCCTACTACGAGACGGAAGCTGAACTGCCCCCCTCGACGGCCATCATTCCGCTGGCGCGCGTCCTGGAAGTCTCCGCAGATGAGTTGTTGGGATTGAAGCCCACAGAGCCAAACGGCAACAGCAGCGTACAGAAGCAGCGGCTTTGGAAGAGATTTCAGAAGATGGACGTGCTGCCGACGAAGGACCAACGCGCTGTGATTCGGTTGATTAACTCGCTGGCTGGAAGCTCTCAAGCGGAGGCCGGGTAGTTAGCTCTCTCATGTGTGGAACATGAGAAAAATACATTTTTCTCATTGCTGAAAAACATCCGCAGCGGAGGCATCAGTCAAGGCCGACCGAAGGGAGCCGCTGCAAGCGGGCGGAGCGAAGCGGAGAGCCTTTACGGATGCCGGAGCGGAGGATATAGCCGCGTCAGCGGCTAAAGACTGTATCCCTGATCGAACTCATGCGCGTGAGCGGGCACCGGCTCGATCTGCCGCACCGTGTCCGGCTGGGTAGGTATCTGCTGCTGCATCCCCTCTGGCTGGATAGCTGACGTATGCGATATGTCCTGGCTCAACGCATGGCCCAGCGTCCCGGCGTCGTTCGTGTACATCTGCACATCGAACTGCGCCCGCGATACCGACACATACGCCATGCGGCTATTGAGAAGCTGGCTGTGCGCCTGCTCCGAGTCCACATGGACAAGCACACGGTCGGCGGTCTGGCCCTGGCTGCTGTGGCTCGTCACTGCGTAACCATAGTCCAGATGCGGATGCTGCTTGACGTTGAACTCGACCTCCCGGCCTGAGTCCATCTTCAGTTTCAGATTGCCGTCGCCGTCGATCTTCTCAACTGTCGCCAACTCGCGGCTGGCGAGCTTCTGCGCATGATACGGGGCCGTCAGTTGTACGCGGTCGCCCTCCGAGAAGCGATGCTCCGCCTCCCGGTAGACCGTCACGCCCTGCTGCCGCCGTGGATCGTAGCTCACCTGCTCGCCGCTCTTGCGCTCCACTGTGACCGTGTTCGCGGCGCTGTCCACGCGCGCAACGCGCGCGTACTCTCCGGCCTCGAAGCCGTGCGCCTTGCTGCTCTTCGCATAGCGCACGATCTCGCCCGGTTCATAGTTCTGCGCCCATTGCCTATCTGCGCCGGTCAACTCCTGCCGCGCGTTCAACACCCGCACCGGATGCTCAACACCCGCGACCCGGCCCGCGTCCTGCATCGCACGATGGATGTGCTGGTTGATCTCGCGGCGGGATTCATTGTCCGGCGAGACAACAAGCGTATTCTCCGGCTGGCGCACATACTCGCGGGCTATCTCGCGGATTCGCTCGCTGCGGTCCTCGATCTCATGTACCCGGCCCTGGTTGTCGAGATTGGCGATTGCCTCTTTGACTTCGCCCCGCGCAAGCTGCTCCACGGCCTCTTTCAACGCCGGGTCTTTCTGCCGGATAATCTCGTCAAGCCGCGCCGTCCGCATTCCGGCCTCTTGCAACTGCGCATACGGTCGGCCAGCTTCGACCGCCTCATGCTGCCGCACGTCGCCAACGAAAAGCACACGATCATTTTCCTTTAGCCGCTCTACGAACGTGTGCATCTGCTTGGTGCTGGCCATGCTCGATTCATCGACCACATAGAGCCGCTTCTGAGCTTCTGGGGCGCGGTCGCCGCGCGTAAGATGCCGTTGCAGCGTCTCCGTCTCCATGCCCGACTCGCCCAGCTTTTTCGCAGCGCCGGACGTGGGCGCAAGCCCCTTGACCTCATAGCCCGCACTGACTGCGGCCTCCCGGATGGCGGCTAAAGAAGTAGTCTTTCCGCCTCCGGCCACGCCCTCAAGAGCCATCATCCGGTCGCGGTTTTCGAGCACGTCTTCGACCGCCCGCCGCTGGCTCACGCTCAGATGCGGATGGTTAGCCTCGACCTGCTGCCGGACCTGGCCATCGGTCAACACCTCGCGGTTGCCCTGGCCCGCGCGCATACGCTCGATGATCTCGCGCTCGTATCCCTGCATCTCGCCGGTTGTGAAGGCGCGGCCCGCAAGCCCCGGCCTGCGCTGGACCTCGATCAACTCACGCGCGGCGACGCGCCGCTCGAACTCGGCCCGCACCTCCGGCAACCTGGTTGCGCCCATGCCGTGCTTGAGCGCATCGCGCATCAGCGTCCGTTCATCGACCACGGCCTCGCGCTCCGTGCCGCGCTCCCGCGCATAACTCACAGCGGTCTGCGCCACGCGCCGCGATTCTTCCGGCTGCAACTCTACACCGCGCCGTTGCGCTGCTTGTTCGATCACGCGCTGCGGTTGATGGCCGTATTCTGCGGCCATTGCTCGATGTTGCGCCTGCACCTGCTCCGGCGTTAAATCGAGCTTCGCCTCGCGCGTCTTGTGCGCCGCGATCTGCGCTGCCTCGGGGCCAGACCGGCCCTGCTCTGCCAAGTTCTCGGTGATTTGCTGACGCCGCGGACTCGACGCCTCCAAGTATTCCCGCGTGTAACCTTTGATCTCCGGCTGGCCGTGCTCGCCGCGCTCGATCTCGTAACCCAACTGCTGCAACCGCGCCGACAACTCCGAACGGTAAACCGCCGTCGCGTACTGCTGCGTCTTGTAAAGCTCCTGCGGCTGCAACGCCCGCGTGTTCCCGTCGGCGGTCTCGGCGATATTGAAGATCACCGTATGCGTGTGCAACTGCGGCGCGGCGTAGCCGTCCACCGGACGGCTGCTGTCGTGCTCGAACTTGGCCACCACCCATGCGCCGGTCGTCTCTGCTGGAGCATTCCCGCCGATGCGCGCCTGCGCGTACTTCTCCATCTCATTGAGCGCAACGCGAACGCTCTCCCGGTGCGCATCTTTTACGCGCTCGTCGCCGCCAACCAACGCCGTCAGCGATACAGATTTCGGCGCGCTGAACGTCGCATCCCACCCCGCCCGGTGCTCCATCGTGCGCACGGTTTCGCCATTGGCATTGACGTACTCCCGCGCCGTTTGATGCCTTACCAACTGCTCGCCGGTCGCCGGATGCTGGCCCTCGGCAAGCCGTGCAAACTGCTCCTCATACACTTCGCCAGCAAGTCCGTAACGCGCGGCGAGCTGGCCTTGCCACTCGCCGAGCACACGGTCGCCCTCGGTGTAGTAGTTGTCCCGCGCGTTGGCGAACTCTTCCTTGTGGTACTCCCGCGCCTGGCTCGCGCTGATCGGTTTGGACATCGTAATCATGGTTGTTTACTCGAATCGGGGACGCGGTTTCTTCGCTGCGGCGGGACGCGCCTCGGGCGGTTTTGCCGCTACAACCGGCGGCGGATTCGGAGACGATTGCAGCCGCACAACTGGCGCCGCAACCGGCGGTTTTACAGCGGGCGCAGCGGCCTTTGCCTGAGCCGCCGCGCGCCGCCTGCGCTCGATAAAATCCATCAGCTTATGCCACTGCTTTTCGTAGGAGAACTTCGGCCAGCGATCCTTCGGAACGGCCAACGGCAACAGCAACGCCAGCAGCCCCAACGCCCAGAAAAACGGCCTCCGGGCCGACTCGTAAATATCGTCGTGGTAGACCCACTGGCGCAAAAAATCATGCAGCTTGCGGTCGTTGTACTGATGCGTCTGCCACTCCAGACGCACGAACCCCGCGCGGCTGCCTTCCGCCGTCAGCCGGTACGTCGGCTCGCCATTCGGCCCCGCCGCCGCCTCGATCTCGTCGCCCGTAACCAACAGCGCCTTCTTCTTCGCCGTCACCCCTTCAAGCAGCCGATAGCTCGTAAGAGCCTGCTCCGAGAGACTGCCCCACACACCGCTCTCCAGATAAACCCACAGGTCAACTCGCTACGCCGCGCTACACTCGTTC
>PLST01000255.1:0-5309 GCA_003164255.1 Acidobacteriaceae bacterium
GGTTGGTGTCGAGGATGAGATTCCATTCGTCCCAGGTGACATCGAGCGCGGGCTTTCTAACGTTGCAGCCGGCATTGTTGACCAGGATATGAATCTGGCCAAAGGCGGCGCGGGCATCGGCGGCCATCTTCTCAATGCTTTTCTGGTCGCGCACGTCGAGCTCAAGCGGGAGCACGCGCCGGCCCAGCGCCTTGATCTCCGCTTCAAACGGGGCGAGCGAGTCGAGCGTGCGGCTGGTGATGACAAGATCGGCACCGGCTTTAGCCAATGCCCGGGCGAAATACTGTCCGAGCCCGCGGCTGGTGCCTGTGACAAGGGCAACCTGCCCGGAAAGATCGAAAAGTTGGTCGCTCATTGCGCCCTCGGTGACAAGATAACTTTCATCAGATTCGGCTCGCGGGCATGGAGCCGCTCGAACCAGCGCGGCCCTTCTTCAAGAGAGGCCACGGCCGTGATGAGCGGCTTGACCTTGATTTTGCCGTTCGCGATGAGTTCGATTGCCTCAGGGTATTCGCCTGACGACGCGCACGATCCCTGCAGCTTGATCTGCTTGACCACCACTTTCTGCAGCGGCAGCGTGACGGTCGGCGAGATGTTGCCCACNNGTCAGACGCATGACTTCTGCGACCAGATCCGCGCCCGATGCATGCAGCGCTTGATCTGCGCCGACTTGCCGGGCGAGATTCAGGCGGGTATCGTCCACGTCAGAGATCAACACGCGCGCGGCTCCGGCGGCTTTGGCGGCTTGCAGCGTGAGCAGCCCGATCATGCCGGCGCCGATGACGAGTACAGTCTCGCCACCGACCACAGGGGACACCTTGACGCCATGCAACGCAACTGAAACCGCCTCAAGCATCGCCGCTTCATCAAAGGTGATGTCATCGGACAGCGGATACATGATGCGCTCGGGCACGACGACGTACTCGGCGAACGCGCCGTGGCGGCGATAGTCGCCGCAGGAGACGCCGATCACTTCGCGGTTGTCACACAAGTTGATCTGGCCGCGGAGGCAGTAGGGGCATTTGCCGCAGTAGACGGTGGAGTCAAAGGTGACGCGATCGCCCTTGGCGTATTTGGTGACGCCGTCGCCGATGGCCTCAACGGTGCCCGCAGCCTCATGGCCCATGACGATGGGCGGAATGCGACGCCCGGTGGAGCCGTCGAAGCCGTGCACATCGCTGCCACAGATGCCGCAGGCCTCAACGCGCACCAGTACTTCGAGCGGCCCGGCTTGCGGCACGGGAAAATCGGCAAGCTCAAGATGGCTGTACTCGGAAAGAACAAGTGACTTCATATTTTTTCAGTTCCTCAATTGAGATAGGTTTGTTGCGGGCCGCGCGGTTCGCTTACACATCGCACAGGTCCGCGGCCTCGCGCAGGCTGGTCATGGGATCGCGCAGGGGAATAAACTCATGGGCAACGTATCCTTTGTAACCAGTGGCGGCAATGGCGCGCATGACGCCGTCCCATTGCACTTCCTGCGTATTGTCGAGTTCGTGCCGGCCGGGCACGCCGCCGGTGTGGAAGTGCCCGATCCACGCGATGTTCGGGGTTATGCTGGCAATCAGGTCGCCCTCCATAATCTGCATGTGGTAGATGTCGTAAAGCAGCTTGATGTTGGGCGAGTTAACCTCCTGCATGACGCGTACACCCCATGCCGTGTGGTCCGCCATGTAGTCGGGATGATTCACTTTGCTGTTGAGCAGCTCAAGGCAGAGGGTGACGCCATTATCTTCAGCGATTTTCTTTACGCGATTGAGCCCGACGATGGTGTTGCGCGCGCCTTCTTCGTCGCTCATGCCCTTGCGATTTCCTGAGAAGGTGATCACGTTGGGCACGCCGGCCTTGGCCGCAAGCGGAATGTTCTTGCGCAGGGCTGCCTCGATATCCGCATGATGTTCCAAGCGGTTCATGGCATCGGGAATGGTGCCCGCGTCTACGTAGCCCATGGTGCAGGTGAGCCCGTAGCGGTGCGGCACCTCGTACTCTTCAGGATTGAGCAGGTCAACGCCGACCAAACCCATCTTCGCCGCTTCGGTGCACAGGGTTTCCAGAGGAATTTTGGCGTAACACCAGCGGCACACCGACTGCCTGATCCTGTTTTTGCGGGCCGTCATTTTTTCTTCCCCGTCGAAGACTGCTGGGAGAGACCCCAGCGCCGTGGCCGCGAGGCCTGATTTGAGCACCGTGCGGCGGCTGATTGCAGGCAAACTCATCTTACCCTCCAACGCCGCTCGAACAGAAACCCAATTGGCGAGCGGCGAATTGCACTCCCACTTTACTCTTCGCGGCTCAGGCCCGTATTGCAATGTGCAGGGGCCCCCGCAGGAAAGAGCGGCGGATTGAAAGCGGTCCAACAAGCCTCAGGGCGAAAGCGAGCGACGCCCTTGCGGGGCTGAAGTGTCTGCGTGAGAACTCATGGAAATCAAGTTTTGTTCGCGGAGCACAATTCATTCCAACAGATTCGCGGCGCCCATACAGGGCGCCAGGTCTAATTTTCCGGACCTTTCCCAGGATTGCGTCCGAGCCTTCGTCTCGGACTCCATCCTGGGCTATTATCTTTCGCTCCCTCCGGGAGCTCTTGCCGCTTCGCGGATCGGAAGTCNNGGTACTCACGCAGACACTGAAGCCCCTATGGTTTCTGATCGCGTAATGCGGGGGTTGAAACCCCCGCCTCCCTCCGCACATGGAGGAGATTTGGCAGGATTTGGAGGGGACTAGAAGGTGAAAGCGAGGCCGCCGCGAATGCCGCGCTGATCCTGGGCGACGACCAACAGCGATCCGTCCTTCATGACGTAGGGACGGTAACCCTCGGCCAGCAGATTTTGCACGTTAAGCAACGCCTCAACGGTTGTGAACCCGTCATGGCTCAGGTGGATGGATTGGCGGAGGCCCAGGTTGAGGAAGGGCGAGGAGGCGTCCAGAGTATAGGGCGCCACCTCAGTGACGGTATCGTCGGGCTGCCAGCGATAGCTTGCCTGCCAGTGGGTTCCCGAGCCCTCAAGGGTTCCGGACAGGGAGATGGTATAGGTTTGCACGCGGCGGGGATGGGCGGCGCCAAGCAGCTCTGCCATTGAGATGGGCCTGGGCAGGGCGGGCATGACCAGGGCATTGCCGTTGGCATAGCTGAGCCGAACCTGGTTGCCACCCGGCAAACGGCGCACGGCAGTAGCCACGATGCCCTGGCTCACGAAGTTTGGCCCGGCAGCGTGCACGAGGCCGCTGGCGGTGTCAAAAAGCACGGCAGGGCGAGCGGCCGCCTGGGCGGTACCCTCAGCGCCCGGAGCAAGGGTCCGAATCGCCTCGAGCACGGGGTTCTGGATATTGTCAGAGAACACCACGATCGACATGCTGGAACGATCGGTCGTGCGCTTCCAGCCAATCTCCTGGTGCAGCCCTCGTTCCATCACGAGCGAGCGGTTGCGGGTGGAGAACTGCGGAAGCCATGCCCCAGCCTGCGAACCATCGCCCTGGACGGGGCCGGGCGTCATGGTTGCCACCCGATAGCCAATCTCTGATTTGCCGCCGCGCCAGTCAACCTCAGCATCGGGCAGCGCTGCGACCACGGTATCGGCCGACTGATCGGCAAAGCGCCCCAGCACTTCGGTTGAGCCGGCTTCCACCTCGAATTCGTCGCCCAGACGCATGGTCTCCCAAGTGCGAATGGCAGCCTCATCGAGTCCCTGTTCTCCGCCGGGCCCCTCCACCTCAGGATGGACGGCAACGGCAGCTACCGACTGCACCGAACCGGCAAATCCGAGGTCCTGGCGGAATCCGAGCATGGATTCCAAGCCGGCATCGGTGTTTGGGGCAAAATCCACGCGGGCCAGCAGCTCGCGGCCGTTGGAGGGCGTGTCTTCCACCGACGCCGAGAACCGTTCGCCGCTCTCGCCAAAGGTTCCTGCCTGTCCGGTTGCCATGAGGCGGGCTTTGAGTTTGGGGGCGGCGCCGGTGCCGTCAGAGACGACGACCAGGGGCCCGTCCTCAAGCCAGCGCAGCAGGGGCCGGTTGGCGGCCGAGCGGAGCGTCCAGGCCCAGTCGTCCTGCTGGGAGCTGCCGGAGCGCGGCTCAGCGGGCAGCCACTGCATGACTTCATAGAGAGTGTTGAGGGTGAGGTTGACGATGGTGCCGGCACGGACGCGAACATTCTCACGCAGGGCGGGCAGATAGGACATGCCCATGGCCTTGACCCCGTAACGGCCGGGCATGAGGGATGAGATTTGGAAGCGGCCTTCGCTGTTGGTGTAGACGCTGGCGACGACGGTGAGGTCAGGGCGGAGCAGCTGGACCTCAGCGCCGATCTGCGGAATGCCTGCCGAGTCGCGCACAAGTCCAGACACCGACGCCGAGGCGGCCCAGCAGACAGGGGCAGCGCTGAAGGCGAACAGCATCGCAAATTGGGCGAAATGGGCTCTGCGCTTTATCACTCGTGTCCGTGACCTGGCGTCGTCCCTGGCAAACCACTGACAAATCGAAAACCTGCTCAGCTCGCCGGATCTGGCGTCCGGCTCGACATTACAGGAGGGGTACTTCCTATTCCACGACAAAAGGTGCCGATTGCGCAATCTCTTGTTTCGAAATTGCGTCATTTATTTTTACTGTTACCTTGTACTTGCCCGGGGGCAGGCCACCGATGGGGAGGCTTTTCTCCACAGTCAACTCGTCGCTGTGCGCTCCCAACTCCTTGGAATCAACCTGCTTTTCAAGGAGCACTGTTCCAGTGGCTGTATCGGTAATCTGGAAGGTGACCATGGCCGAATTGCTTTTGGTGGCCTCGTCGATGCCCAGGTTGTAGAACTGCAGCCAGAAGTTCAAATCCTGGCTACGATGAAACTTGACGGGAACGGAGGGATTGGCGCTGACCCTGGGCCTGACGAACTCTCCGCCGATGATGAAGCTGCCGTTGCCGATTTCGCGGGACGAGACGGTGTGCATTTCGTCTGCCAGGATCAGGGAGGATGCGCCCAGCTTTTCGTCGTGGTAGACGGGAACGTCAATGCCGCGGCCGTAGTAGCCGATGTGATCAGGGTTGTTCACGTCCTTGATGGCAATGTCGAGCCGGTAGAGGCCAGGCACCAGCGGAATGGCCTTCCAGTAAACCGACTGCCTGTCGAGGGTTTTTTCAAGGAGCTCGGCGGGCTGATCCACTTCCACCGTGTCTTCCTGGGTCTGGACGGTCTTGCCGGTAATGGTGGTCACCTTCATGAGGATGTTGACGAGGCCCTTGGCCACGCCGTCCTTGGTCTGGAAGGTGATGTCGCGGTTCTTGATCTGCAAGGTGATGGGCACCATGTCCATGCTCTCGGTCA
>PLST01000255.1:5365-9341 GCA_003164255.1 Acidobacteriaceae bacterium
ATGGTGAAGTGGTAGTCGCCGCACTGGCAGGTATCGACAAACTCAATGTCGATGTTTTCGCCGATGCCCTCAAGGTAGCGATAGTGCCAAATCTCGAAGGGGAATGTGGTGGTGGTGCCTCCACCCTCGTCCGGGGTACGGTTGTAGCTGCCGCCCGAAGGGTGGGAATCAATGTCGTCGGGCTTGCCGTAGGAGATATAGATGTGGCCGCGATCGGTTTTCCATCCGGGCTTTCCGGCGGCAAAGTGCTCATTGGCGTAAGCAATGCGCCGGTAATGCTCCTCGCGGAATTCGTTTTCAGGCGAATCAGGGTTCGGATTGCGGCGGAGCCAGAAGTTTTCGATGAAAGCATCGCGCTCTTCGTCGTTGCTCAAGCTTGTGAAGGCTTTGCGCTCTTCATCCGTAATGATGTACGGCACTTCCTGGTTGAGCCAGGTCCTGTAGGTTCCCTTCAACTCCTGCCGCAGGGCTTTCTGGGACGTATACCGTTCTTTATCAGAACGTTGCCGCTTCAACGGATCCACTTCCTGGTCCTGGTTCGAGGCCGGCTGTGCCTGGGGTTGCGCCGACGGCGCTGCCGCCTCCTGGGACTTGAGGAGTGCTGCAGGGCTCAAAACCAGACCGCACCCGATGAGGACGAAGAGAAAACCACGAACGTTAAACGTCATTGCCTTGAATGCTCCTGCAATCCCTTATTTTACGGGTCCCGAAAGGGCTGGGCAATACTTCTTACGCAGTAGGCTGGTCTTTGGACGTGGTTTTGCCGGGAAAGTCACCCAAAAGACACCCAATCCGGCTGTAAAATCAATGAGAAGGGAAAGATTCGGAAACCATCAGCCCGGCCGGGTCGTCCAACAAGGGACAGCGCCTCTTCAAACTGATTGTTCCTGGGCTGTTTTCCTGCCGCGCCCTCTCCGCAACCACCGTAGTGACCGGGGCTAGTACGCGGCCCGGAACCGTATGCAAAGGGATTGCGTACACTGAATTGAGACAAATTTCGGAGCACTCATCATAATGAAGAAGATCATTTTAATTGTTGCCGGAGTATTGGTTGCCGCAGGCCTTGTGGGCTTTATGGTGTACAAGCAACAGTCGGGCTACACCAAGGTGCTGACCGCAACGGTGGTGCGCCAGGATTTGTCAACAGTGGTGAGCGGCACGGGGCAGATCAAGCCCAAGACCTACGCGAACCTGGGAGCGACCGCGATGGGCCGCGTGACGAACCTTACTGTAAAGGAAGGCGACCACGTCAAGAAAGGCCAGATAGTAGCTACGATCGAGAACGTGCAGCAGCACGCGATGGTGACTGGCCAGCAGGCAACGATCGAGGCAGGGAAGACGGACATCGCCAGCTATATTGCGGCTGAAAAGACCGCCGAGGCCAATGTGGAATTTCACAAGGCCGACCTGGCGCAGAAAAAGCTGGACTGGGATCGCGCCCAGAGCCTTTACCAGGCAGGCATCCTGGCCAAGCAGGACTTCGATGCCAAACAGGCGGCCTACGCCACAGATATGGCGTCGCTGGACCAGGCAATTGCCGGGCTGAACCAGGCGAAGGCGCAGACCGCCTCAGCACGCGGCCACCTGGGCACCGCCCAGGCCACCCTGCGCGCCGACCAGAATGCCCTGGACCTGACCATGGCGGTTGCTCCGTTTGACGGCATTGTGACCGACGTGCCGGTGCGCGAAGGCGAAACGGTGGTGGAAGGCATCCAGAACACCGAGGGCTCGACCTTCATGACCGTGGCCGACATGAGCGTGGTGACGGCCGAGGTGAAGGTGGACGAGACCGACATTGTTAACATCCAGCTGGGCCAGCCCGCTGAAGTGACCGTCGACGCCCTGCCTGGCAGGTCGTACAAGGGTCACGTGAGCCTGGTGGGCGACCAGGCGCTGCTGCGCTCGACAGGAATCGCAACTTCGCAGTCAACTACCGGCACCGAAGAGGCCAAGGACTTCAAGGTCGTGGTTACGCTCGACAATCCGTCAGACGAGCTGCGCCCAGGCCTGAGCTGCACCGCCAAGATCACCACGGCGCACAAGTTGAATGTGCTGACGCTTCCGATCCAGGCGCTTACCATGCACGACCCGGCCAGCGACGTGAAGAAGCCTAGCGGCAGCGTGCAGGCCGCATCGGGCCCGGCGCCCAAACCCAATCCCGTGCAGGGTGTGTTTGTTGTGGACAAGGATGCACGCGGCCGGCTGCGCGCGAAGTTTGTGCCCGTGACCACCGGCATTACCGGCGCCACCGATATCGAGGTGCTTTCAGGCCTCAACGAAAAACAGGAGATCGTGAGCGGTCCCTACAAGACGCTGCGCGATTTGAAAGGCGGCTCGCTGCTGAAGCGGGACACCGTCAAGGTTGTGCTTCCATCAGGCTCGAGTTCCTAGAGAAACTCCGTCAGACCGTACCGAATAGAAATGACCGGGAAAAGGATGAGATTCGGATGGCAATCAACAGCATGATCACCGAGGAACTGACCGAAACCGCGCACGTGCCCAGCGACGACATCATCGTGGTTGAAGATCTTTGGCGCACCTACGACATGGGCCTGGAGCAGCAGGTGCAGGCCCTGCGGGGAGTGTCGCTGCGNNACGCCGTCGAAGGGCAGGTACTGGCTCAACAACCAGCTGGTGAGCGAACTCGACGACGATCAGCTGGCGCGCATTCGCAACAAGGAAATTGGCTTCGTGTTCCAGACCTTCAACCTGCTGGCCCGGGCCACGTCGCTGCACAACGTGGAGCTGCCGCTGATCTACAACGGCACGCCCGCGGCAGAACGCATCGCACGCGCCAAGCAGTCGCTGACCGATGTCGGCCTGGAATCGCGCATGAATCACAAGCCCAACGAGCTCTCCGGCGGTCAACGCCAGCGCGTGGCCGTGGCCCGGGCCCTCGTAAACCATCCCTCGATCATTCTGGCCGACGAGCCTACCGGCAACCTTGACTCGAAAACCGGCTCGGAGATCATGGCCCTGTTTGACTCGCTGCACCAGNNAGTAGATTTCAGGTCACCAGGAACGCCGTTGGCAGAAAAACTGCCAACGGCATTTTTGCGTGCCGATGTTTTCAAGCCGAACGGAAATGCTTTCCAGTCCGCTTGAAGTTTTGCTATAAAGCGAGGATGCGACTCCCCCCCAACCTCGCCATTCAGCTCGGCTTCTTCTTCGGTGGCCTCTTCTGCGCAATCGCGTTGCACGCGCAGGACACTGTCACCGTCTCCGATTGTCCGGGCAAATTGCTTCCCGTTCAGTTTGAGGTGGACTGCTCGCACGTGGCGGATTCGGCGCTGAAGCAGCAGTGCCCGACCTTCGCGCGCAACCAGGCCTGCAGGGTTTTCTTCGCCTACCGCGACATTACCGGCATCAATCTTGAGCAGTCCTGCCCGGTTTTCAAGTACGAGATCTACGACGAAAATCAGTGGCCGCACCCGAAGGGTGAAGGCGGCCTGGCCGGCCATTGCGGAGCTGACATCCTCTCGGACGTGGCGCTCAAGATCGATTCGCCCATCGGCACCTACGACGTGCACGAGATTCTGCACGTATACCAGGCGGAGCTGGGCGCCATTCCTCAAGCACACATACTCTTCGGCCCTTCTATGGCTGAGGCCCGCAAACGTATTGGCGACAACAAGGGCTACTGGAATGCGATGACGCAGATGAAGCAGGAGCTGGCTCGCAACAAGGCCGCGCTTGACAAGCAACCCGGCGTGAGCGACAGCGCCTGCATCGCCGCCGAGGTCTACACCGAAAACAACATCTACGTGAGCAACCCCGCCGCCGTGATGGCGTTCTACCGCAAGCTGGAGCTTGGCAGGGCCAGAGACATGAACGACCGTTTTCGCCGCTTCAACCGCATGTACGACCTGGTGTCGGAGGGCAAAGCGAAGCCGTTTCTGCTTAACTACTGTCCGGCGTTTTAGAAGAAGCGAGTCCGAGATCGCCGAGTTCGCCCATCGAATCGTCCCCATCCGCG
>PLST01000405.1 GCA_003164255.1 Acidobacteriaceae bacterium
ATTCTTTCAGAGTTTCTGCGCGGAGCGGCAGTCATCTCGCGCCAGACTGGGCGCAACCTGGCCACCGGTATCTGGCTGCTGACGCGTCGCAACACGCGCCGATACGGCGGCTACATTATCCACATCGGCGTGGTGATTGTGGTCATCGGGTTGGCTGGATCGGCATTTAACAGGAATGTTGAGAGCGAACTCGGCCTGCACGACAAGATGCAGATTGGGCCCTATACGCTTGAGCAGGTGGGCGCCACCCAGGACTCGAACCTGAACTACAACTCGGAATACGCGATGCTCGACGTGTACCGCGACGGGAAGAAGCAGTTCCAGATGACACCCGAGAAGCGCGTTTACCTGGCCAGCGATCAGCCGCAGACGATGGTGGCCATTCACTCACTGCCGAGCTGGGATCTTTATGTGGTGTACGAGGGCTCGAATCCAGACACCGGAAACCCGATCATCAAAGCCTTCCTCAATCCGCTGGTCGGCTGGATCTGGGGCGGACTTGTGATTCTCATCTTCGGCACATTTGTTGCGCTGGTTCCCAGCCTCAGTCCGGCCACGGCCTCTTTACGCGTGCCCGCGACGCGCCCCGCACCATCGGAGCCTGCGCTGAAAGGCGGCGATTGATGGCAACTCCGTCGCGTTCTACATTTTGGTTTAGATCTTTGCAGGCGCTGGCTCTGGCTGTTGCCGTCTGCTTCTCGCTCGGCGCAGGCGACTCAAGCGCGCGCTATCACGACATCAACCATCGCCTGATGTGCACCTGCGGATGCGCGCAACTGCTGGGCGAATGCAACCACGTGGGCTGCACGGCTTCAGGCGGCGAGTTGGCCGAGTTGAGAACAGACATCGCCAACGGCATGAGCGACCAGCAGATCTTTTCGCAGTTCACCGCCAAGTACGGCGCGACCGTGCTGGCCGCGCCCACCACGCAGGGGTTCGACCTGGTGGCGTGGATTGCGCCCTTCGCGGTTTTCGGCGCCGCGCTGCTGGGGACGATTCTGCTCATCCGGCGCTGGTCCGGCATTTCGGCTGCAAAGGCTGCGGCGGCGGGTCCTGAGCCGGCGGTCCTTGATCCGGCCGAATTGGAGCGCAGAGAAAAGATTCGCCGGGAAACCGGCATCGATGGAGGCTACTGAGCCATGACTGACACACAAGGCATGATCGCCGGGCTGTTTCTGCTGTTTGCCCTGCTGGTGTACACCTTCTGGCCTGAAAATGTGTTCGCAAGCCAGCGCGAGAAAACCCGGCTCGACTTTCTCGAGGAGCGCAAGGAACAGCTCTACGAGAACCTCCGTGACCTGAACTTTGAATACCGCGCAGGCAAGTATCCTGAAGAGGATTTCCAGGTGCAGCGCGCGCAGCTTGAGAAAGAAGCGGCGCAGTTGCTGGCCGAGATCGATCATCTGCAGCAGGCCTGAGACCCTCAAACACGATTCAGACGTTCTCTCTCTTTTACGATTGAAGGAATTCGACACGAAATGAAATCGACCCAGATAGTTCTTCGCACTCTTGCTCTCAGCTTTGTTTTCGCGGGGACAGTGGCCCAGGCCGCAACCGTCTCCGGCACCGTAACCGACAAGACCAACGGCAAACCCGCAGCGGGCGACACCGTTGTTCTGGTGGACGTGCAGGCGGGCATGGCCGAAGTTGCCCATGCAACGACTGATGCGCGTGGAAAATACACCCTCACGCTTCCCGGCAACAGCCCCTACCTGATTCGGGTAACGCACCAGGGCGCAGGGTACTTTATTGCCGCTCCACAAGGCGGCGCACCCGGCGACATTCCGGTCTACGACGTGGCGGCCAAAGTGCAGGGCGTTTACATCGAAGCGAACGTGCTCGAGGTGGAGACGGACAACGGCATGCTCAAGGTGGACGAGCGCTACTACGTGCACAACACCGGCACACCGCCGACGACGCAGTGGAGCAAAAAGTCGTTTGAGATCGTGCTGCCTGCCGATGCCGTCATCAACGATGCCGGTGCACAGCGTCCGGGCGGATTGCCTACCTCGCTCAAGATGGACCCGGATGGACCGAAGGGACACTACTCCTTCAACTTCCCGATTCAACCCGACGACGGCGAAAAAGACACGATGTTCCAGATCAGCTACGGCCTACCGTATAGCGGCGGCAAGTATGACTTCAAGTCGCTGGTCTCGTTGCCTGCCGATAACCTGGCCGTGCTGATGCCCAAGAGCATGAGTTTTGTGGCCGGTGGCGGCGCCAGTTTCAAGGCGGTGCAGGAAGATCCCGGCGTGCAAACTTATCTGTTGAAGAACGCAATGCCGGGAAAGCCGGTGGAGTTTACCGTCTCCGGCACAGGATCGATGCCGCGCGAAGCGCAGACCGGCGGTGGCGGACCGCAAGCTGACAGCGGCGGTGGAGCGGATGCAAGCGCGACCCCTAACACGCCCGGTGGCGGCATCGGCACGCCGATCAACACGCCCGATCCACTGTCGAAGTACAAGTGGTGGATCCTTGGTGGACTTGCACTGCTGCTGGCAGCGGCTGCGGCCTTCCTGCTGCGCAAGCCGGATGGAACGGCCTCGGCGATTGCCGCCGCGAATGCGCCCCTCCCTGCAAATCCGCGTGCGAGTGCGCCATCCTATGCCACGGCAGCCCCCGCAACCAAGCACGCTTCGCTTCTTGACGCGCTCAAGGAAGAACTCTTCGCAATTGAGAGCGAGAGAATCTCCGGGACCATTTCCGCCGACGAATACAACCAGGTGAAGGGCGCGCTGGAGATTGTGCTAAAGCGCGCGCTGAATCGGAGCTCGTAAAAGGCACTTCGAGAGAAGGCCCGGAGCTGAGGCCCGACCGAATCGAGGTATTTTATTCGTGAGGCTAAGGCCTGACGCTCCCTCAGGAAGAACACTGATTGGTTTTTCGATAAACTGAGATCCCGCTCATCGAGCGGGATTTGTTTTTTTGTGATGTACGAATAGGGCGCTGCCCGGATAGTATGCTTTCTGCATGAAAACTTTCCTTCGCACTCTTCTTTATCTCTCGCTCATCGTCTGGCTGGGCGCGGAGATCTTTTTCCCTGTGGTTGCCGCCATTACCTTCATGACCCTGCGGCCCGATACGCATACCGCTGGAACCATCGTGGGCCAGTTGCTGCGCATCCTGCACGGGATGGGACTGGTATCGGGCATGGTCGCTCTGGCCCTGCTGGCGCTTGCTCCGGCATGGCGCATGTACAAGCCGCGAGCAGTGCTGGCACCCATGGCCCTTGTGGTGCTGATGATTGCGTGCACAGTCTACTCGCAATTCGTCATCATCCCCCAGATGGAGCGGGACCGCATCGCCGCTGGCGGCGCAATCGATACAACGAACCCGGCGAACCAGTACACGGCAGACTTCAACAGGCTGCACAACCGCAGCGAGTTGGTGGAGGAAGCAATCCTGCTGATGGGGCTGGGCACGGTAGTGCTGGTGGCCTGGGCGGAGTCGAGCAAGTCAGGGTCCTAAGGACGGAAGAGGCATTTGCGAATGGGCGCTGCGGCGAATACTGTTTCTGCGGGAACAGAGCTTCAAAATTCACTGGCGGCGATAAGCGCGCGGGCTGCGGATGGGTGCGTTTCGTGGGCCGGAGTTCTGCTGCTTGTTTCGGCGCGATCCGTCTTGCTGCTGGGATCGCAGGGCCTGGTTGCGTTGATCTTTCTGGCTAGGCAGAATCCGGCTCCCTGGAGGGCGGCGGGCGATTTCTGGAGCGTGTACGGGTCGCTGGTGGACATCGGCTGCCTCATCGGATTGCGGCACTATACGCGCAAGGAAGGCATACGGCTGCGCGATTTGATTGGACCGATCCGAATGCGCAGGGGGCGTGATTTCTTTCTTGGTCTCGGCTACTACCTAGTGATTTTTCCATTCTTTCTTGGCGGCGCTTTTCTGTCGAGGCAGGCGTTTCGCGTATTTGCTCACCAGGACCCCGCGCGGTTCCTGCTGCATGCGCATCCGATGCCGATGTGGGCAATCATCTACAGCCTCGCCGTGTGGTGGATCCTCTGGTCGCCTACTGAGGAGACAACCTACCAGGCGTTCGCGTTGCCCCGGCTGGAGGTCTTGACCGGGCGCAGATGGCTGGCAGTGTCGATCGTCGGATTCTGGTGGGCGGCGCAACATTGCGCGCTGCCATTCATTCCCGATTGGCACTACGTCGTGTTTCGTTTCTTCGCGTTCCTGCCGGGAGTTCTGGTTGCGATGGCGATCTATCTCCGCACGCGCCGGCTGGCGCCGTTGATCGTTGCGCACTGGCCGATGGATATTGCGGCAGCTGTGGTGACGATTCTCTACTAGAAATAAGGACTCGAACTCCTTCGTCCCTGCTTCCATTTCTTAGTCCTTGGTTCCTGTATCATCGTAGAGGCCCTTGTGTGCGCAATCCATCCTTGAAAGGGCCGCAATAGGACGAACATGAAAACCGGTATTATCGGCCTGCCTCAGGTGGGCAAGACATCGCTGTTCAAGATTCTGACAAAGGCCAAGGTCGAAGAGCGCGCCCACTCCCGCCAGGAACACATTGGCGTAGCCCGCGTTCCCGACGGGCGGCTCGACAAGTTGTCGGATCTCTACCAGCCGAAAAAGACGACGTTCGCGTCGGTAGAATTTGTGGACGTGGCGGCCATCGGGCAGGAGGCGCTGAAAGAGACCGCGTTCCTGGCCAGCCTGCGCCAGGTGGACGCACTGATCCACGTGCTACGCGCATTTGAGGACGAGTCGATTCCGCACGTGGGACCGATCGATCCGCTGCGCGACATCAAGAATGTGGAATTCGACCTGATGGTGAGCGACCTGACGCAGATTGAAAAACGGCTTGAGCGCCTGGAGAAGGATCTGAAGAAGGGGCGAACCAACGATCTGGAGCACGAACAGGCACTCCTGATTCGCTCCAAGGAAGCTCTCGAAAAAGAGCAGCCGCTGCGCGAGTTGGAGATGACCAACGAGGAGAAGAAGCTCATCAAGGGCTTTATGTTCCTGTCGCAAAAGCCCATTCTCTACGCGCTCAACATCGGCGAGAGCACCACGCTCGGCACCGACCTTGAGGCTGCGGTAAGCCGCTTCAAGCTCGACGAAGTGGCCCACCGGCCCAACGCGGGAGCGACCGCCATTTGCGGGAAGGTCGAAGCCGAGCTGGCCGAAATGGAGGACGAGGAAGCAGCCGAATTTCTCGGCAGCTATGGTCTGAATGAGAGCGGCCTGGTGCGGCTGATCCGCAAGAGCTATGAACTCCTCGGCCTGATCAGCTTCTTCACCGCGGGCGAAGACGAATGCCGCGCCTGGACCATCCCCCGCGGCTCCAAGGCCCCGCAAGGCGCCGGGGCCATTCACTCCGACCTCGAACACCACTTCATCCGCGCCGAAACCATCCGCTGGGACACTCTGCTTGAAGCAGGCTCCGAGGCCGCAGCGCGCGCCAAGGGCACGCTCCGCCTGGAAGGCAAGGAATACATTGTGCAGGACGGCGATGTGATGCACATCCGGCACAGCGGCTAGTCATGAACAGGCTTTCTCTCCTACTTGGCGCAGTTGCCGCGCTGGCGGATGTGGCCGGCGGCCTGGTGCTGGTGCGCGCGCGCGGCGTGGAGCGCTACCTGCGTTACTTTGTGGCGCTGGGCGCGGGCTTTCTGATGGCGGTGGCGCTCATTGAGATGGCGCCGGAGAGTTTTCGCCTCAGCCCCAAACTGGGTCCCATCCTGGTGATGGCCGGCTACTGCATTGTGCATCTGCTGGAGCACACCATCAGCGCGCATTTTCATTATGGCGAAGAGACCCACCACGGGGAGCTGGTCACAAAGCATACGGGCAACGCCGTGCTGGTCGGACTAAGCGTTCATGCGCTGTTTGATGGCGTGGCGATCGGATCAGGTTTTGTGGTGTCAAACTGGCTGGGCTGGCTGATTTTTCTGGCGATTTTTCTGCACAAGGCGCCGGAGGGCTTCACCATGGCCAGCGTGATGCTGGCAAGCGGACGAAGCCGGCGAATGGCTTTCTACTCCGCAGTGGGCCTGGCGACGGCCACCCTGGTGGGCGTGATGGTGATTGAGGTGGTGCCGAGCTGGCTGCCGTACGGACTGCCGATTTCAGCGGGCGTAGCGCTGTATGTGGGCGCCAGCGACCTGGTGCCGGAAGTAAATCGCGAGCCGGGAATCCGCATGGCGCTTGTGTTTTTTGTCGGCGTGGCGGCGTTCCTGCTACTGCGGATGCTGCTGCCGGCGGTCTGAGTTCCGAATCAGTTCTTCCTGAAGCCCAGACGGATGGCGTAGAGCCTTGCCAGCAGGCGGGCATAGTCGACTGCGACCTTGACGCTTGCCTTGCTGGCTCCGCGCGAGCGTTGCCCGAAGACGAAGGGCACTTCCTCAACCGAGTGCAGACGGGCGCGGACTAGAACCTCAAGCAGAAGCTTGAAACCGGCGCTCTGGAAGGGAATGTTCTCAAGACACACGCGGCGCACCAGGAAGAAGCCGGACATGGGGTCCTTGGCGCGCAGGCCCGATCGCTGAACAGGCCAGGTGACCCATCCGGCGACGGCGGAGATGAGCTTGCGCACGACGTTCCAGTCGGCCAGGCTGCCGCCCGGCGTATAGCGGCTGCCGATGACCAGATCGCGGGGTTTCTGGATGGCGGCGATGAGCCTGGGCAGCAGTTCAGGAGGATGCTGCAGGTCGGCGTCCATCACGCCCACTATGGAAGCATCGGTATTCTGCCAGCCGTAGAGCACGGCTCCCGACAGTCCGCGCTGCCCCTTGCGGATGAGCAGGCGTACGCGCGGGTCTTCGCGGGAGATGGAATTGACGATATCCTCGGTGCCGTCGCGGCTATCGTCATCCACAACGATAATTTCGTAAGGAAATCCCACGGGATCGAGGACGGAGCGAATATGGCCGAGGAGGCCACGCAGGTTTTCAGCTTCGCGGAGCGTGGGAATGATCAGGGCCAGCTTTTCCGGGGTAGACGCTCCCTGAGCTGGCGGCAAGAGGGAAATTGTGGCCTGCTTGTAGTCTGGCTCGCGTGCCTGTCCGTCTATCATTATTGGTGACGACATGCTTTGCTTGAGTATACGGGATTGAGCGTACAGAGAGAAAAACTCCCGGTCAACCTTTTGTTGATCCTTTTGTTTACCGCCTTCGGCTTCGCTGTGATGGGCTACCACCCCGGCACTGAAGACGACGCTCTCTACCTTTCGGCGATCAAGAGCGACCTGAATCCCGCGCTTTACCCGCACGACGCCGCGTTTTTCCGTATCCAGCTTCAGGCCACTTACTTTGACCGTGTCGTGGCATGGTCGGCACACGTGACCGGCATATCCGTGGCGACAACGGCGCTGCTGTGGCAATTCGGCGCGCTGGCGCTCATCCTGTTCGCCTGCCTCAGCATTGCCCAGAAACTCTTCGCCGAGAAACGGGCGCAATGGGCGGGCGTGGCCCTGGTGGCCGCCATGTTTGCGCTGCCTGTGGCGGGCACGGCGCTGTTCCTTGCCGATCCGCACCTGCATCCACGCAATGTGGCCACAGCGCTTATCCTGCTGGCGGTGTCGCGGATTCTGGCGCAGAAGCGCTGGCAGGCCGCAGTGCTGATGCTTATGTCATTCCTGATGCACCCGATTATGGCGGCGATGGGGATTTCGTTCTGCTTCTTCCTCACGATGGCGCTTTCAGAGCCGGTCCATGTGTGGTTCGAGTCGTTGTGGGAGCCGCGTCCCTCCACGGCGCTGGCCAGTGCTGTTCCGCTGGCCTGGATCTTTGAGCCAGCATCCCCGGAATGGTTGAAGGCGGTCCACTCGCGGAGCTATTGCTACCTGTACCAATGGACCTGGTACGAATGGCTGGGAGCACTGGCGCCGATCTTCCTGTTCTGGCTGTTGTGGCGGATTGCCCGGAAGCGTGGAGAAAATGTGATGGCGCGCTTTGCCCTGGCGGTGCTCGCCTATAGCGTCTTCCAGCAAGTGGTGGCCATGGTGATGCTCGGCTTTCCGTCGCTGGAACGCCTGACGCCCCTGCAGCCCATGCGCTACCTGCACCTGGTGTACTTCTTCCTGATGCTGATTGGCGGATGTCTGCTGGGGAAATACCTGCTGCGGACCAAGGTGTGGCGATGGGCGCTGTTCCTGCTGGCAGTGAATGGCGGAATGCTGACGGCGCAGCGCTCGCAATTTGGAGGAAGCGACCAACTGGAACTGCCGGGACAGGCCTCAGCGAATCCGTGGCTGCAAGCGTTTGCGTGGATTCGCTGCAATACGCCGACGGATGCATATTTTGCGATGGATCCTCGCTACCTGGCGGCCGAGGGCGAAGACTACCATGGCTTCCGCGCGCTGGCTGAGCGCAGTCAGCTGGCCGATGCCATCAAGGACACCTCCGTGGTGATGCAGGTTCCCGAACTTGGGCCGGTTTGGGATCGTCAGTTGGCCGCGCAGTCTGGCTGGAAGAACTTCCAGCTGGCCGACTTTGAGCGATTGAAGGCGGAGTTCGGCGTGGACTGGGTCCTGGTGTCCGATCCACCCCCTGCGGGTCTCGATTGCCGCTGGCACAATGGAACGCTCGCCGTTTGCGCTGTACCGTAAAGCAGTGGTCAATGAACAGTGGACAGTTGTTTTGCTCTGTTTCCCGTTCGCAATTCTCCGATTTGCGGTACGTGCCCTGCCCGATTTTGCGGAATGAGGGCATTTCCGCGAGAATGGTTGAGACAACCTCTTCCGGCATGGAGTCCGGGCAATGCTCAATCTCTCACAGCGACTGATACTCGGCTGCCTGGTCCTCGCCTGCCTGCTGGCCGGCCTGGTGGGCGCCACACACCGCGCCCTGGCGGCCGCGGGGCTCGCCACGCTTGCGTATGCGTTGGTTGCTGCCGCAATCGTTACCGCGTTGTTGACCATTTTCTTTGTGCTGAGCCCCATTAAGAATCTGGCGCGGGATGCCCACCGCATTGCGCAGGGGAACCTGGAGCATCGCGTGGAGTGGAGCAGCCGCGACAGTTTCGGCGTACTTGCCGGAGAGTTGGGCCGCATTGCCATCAGACTGCGCGAGCTGCGCGATACCGAAGCTGGCCGCCGGCAAATGGAGTTTCAACTTTCAGACGCCGTGCTGCAGTCGATCTTTGAGCCGATCATTGTGACCGACGGCAAGGGACACGTGCTGAAAGTGAACCAGGCCGCCGCGGAACTGCTCGGCGATGCGGCAACGGACCGCATGGCGCTGACCAATACGCCTGGCGGCGACAAAATCCTGAGCGCGATCCGCGACGCGGTGCAGATGCAGAAGGCCGTGGCCACAGAGGACGAAGCGTCGATGCTGCCGATGCGGATCGGCCAGCAGGAGCGAAGCTATCGCTTGCGCACCACGCCGATGCGCGACTCGGAAGGGCGCCTGCTGGGAACAGTGACCACCCTTGAGGACGTGACCACGCTCCAGGACACGGACCGGTTCAAGACAAAGTTCATTGCCGTGGCCAGCCGCAAGCTGCGCAATCCTCTGCTGCAGTTGCGGCGCGGACTCTATGCGCTGACCCAGGGATTCAGCGGCGAGTTGCTGCCGTTGCAGGCCGAGATTGCGGCCAAAGCAAGCAGCGAGGCCGAGAAGCTGGACGAGCTGATGGGCGACCTGATCGAGGTGGCGGAGCTGGACACAGGGAAACGCGAGTTCAAGTTTGAAAAGCTGCGGCCTGCGCAGGCACTGGGCGAGGCACGCGACCGCTACTGCGACGAAGCCACGCAGAAACACATTCGCGTGGAGATCAGCGCGTACGCTGACCTCTCGGTGGTCAAGGCTGACAGGAGGGCGCTGCGATCCATCCTGGACAACCTGCTGTCGAATGCCTTGCGCTACACGCCGGATGGCGGCGAGATTCTGCTGGCGGCCGAGGAGATCAAGCAGAATGTACAGTTCACCGTGCGCGACACAGGGCGCGGCATTGAGGCGGAACGCTTGAGCGCGATCTTTGACAGGTTCAGCGCATTCTCAGAGAGCGGCACGGGGCTTGGACTCGCGCTGGTGCGGCGGCTGGTTGAGTCGCTGGGCGGACAGATTGCGGTGGAGAGCCGCCTGGGCCACGGAACCACGTTCCGATTCACGCTTCCGGTAGCGGCTCTGGATGCAGTCCGGCATCCGGTCGAGGTGGGCTGACCGATGGCTGAGATTGTTTTGGAGCAAAAGCAGGAGTCCGCCAAACTTCGCATCTACCTGGGCGCCGCGCCGGGCGTGGGCAAGACCTACGACATGGTCAACGACGCCTACCGCATGAAGCACCAGTTGGGCGTGGATGTGGTCATCGGACTGGTGGAGACGCATGGCCGCGCTGAAACTGAAGCGCGCATCCGCGACCTGGAGATTGTGCCGCAGAAGGTGATTCCCTACCGCGGCGTGAACCTGAAAGAGATGGACGTGGACGCCATCCTGGCGCGCCATCCCAATACCGTGGTGGTGGACGAGCTGGCGCATACCAACGTGCCCGGCAGCAAAAACCGCAAGCGCTACGAAGACGTGCTGGAGTTGCTTGAAGCCGGCATCAACGTGATGACGGCAGTGAACATCCAGCACCTTGAGACGCTGAACGACGCAGTCAACCGCTCGGCGAACACCGTGATCCGCGAGACCGTCCCTGATAACTTTTTCAAGCGCGCCGATGAGGTTGTGAACATCGACGTGACTGTGGACGAGCTGCGTTCGCGGCTCCGCCAGGGAAAGATTTACGCGGCAGAGAAGGTGGAGCAGTCGCTGGCCAACTTCTTCCGCAAGGGCAACCTGAACATGCTGCGCGAGCTTGCTTTGCGCACCACGGCCGAGCAGGTAAGCAATCGCGCCTCAGAGTACCGGCGCACACAGGGCCTTGAACAGGCGCCGATTCCGGAAAAGGTGATGGTCTGCCTCAGCACGCGGCCGGGCACCGAGCGTCTGCTGCGCGTGGGCGCACGTGTGGCGGGGCGGCTGGCAAGCAACTGGTACGCGGTCTACGTCACCAAGCCAGACGACGACAAGGGCCACGGCGACCCGGAGGCCTTTCATCGCCTAGAAGAATACGAGCGCATGGCTCGCGATCTTGGAGCCAAGGTTGTGAACCTCACAGATCGCAACGTGTCCGATGCGCTCATCCGGTATGCGCAGCAGGAGAGCATCTCGCACGTGGTCTTTGGCCAGTCGGCGCGCTCGCGGTTTGACATTCTGTTCCGAGGCTCGGTGCTGAACCGGTTTCTGTCGGAGGTTCGCGACGTAACCGTTCAGGTGGTGCCGATGAACAAGCCGCTGCGCGGCAAGGGCTGAGCGCGGTTTTCGTGCACGTTCCAACTTCGATGAATTGGGGAACTTCACCCGACGGAATAAGAATAGACTGAGTCGGTCCCACACTTCTCGCCAAGAGCGCGTCAAGATTGGGGCGCCCTCAGTGCTTTGGTGCGGGTGGATTTTCAGAAACTCCAAAGTGCAGGCCGCCCCAGGCAACCACCAAGGAGAATTCCATGAACCGCCGCAAGTTCGCTCAAACGCTCGCTACCGCCGCCCTCGCCGCGGCCGCTCCTGCAGTGCACGGCGCACCCTCAAACCAATCTGAACTGTCCACTGCGCCGCCGTATCCGCTTTCCGTCATGCTGTGGACGGTCTTCAACAATCTCCCCTTTGAGGAGCGACTCGCCAAAGTCGCCGAAGCCGGCTACAGCAACATCGAGCTGGTGGGTGAATACAACGCCAACCACTGGACCGATGCCGACTTTGCCCGCGCCATCGCCGCCGCCAAACGCCTCGGTATCCGCTTCGACTCGACTGCGGGTATGGAACATGCAGGCCACGTGGATGGCCTCGCAGATCCTGCCCAGCGCGACCCGTTCCTCGCGGAGCTGAAGCAGGCGCTGGTTCCCATGGAAAGGCTTTCCTGTCCGGGCATGATCGTTCTCTCCGGCAACACGGTGCCGGGACTCTCGCGCGAGGCCCAGCATCAAAGCTGTGTCGACACCCTCAAGCGCGGCGCGGAACTCATTGACGGCAAGCAGATCGATGGCCAGCCCATGCGTCTGCTCCTGGAGTGCAACCACGTCGGAGAGGCTCCCAAATGCTTTCTCACCGCCGCCGCCGAAGGCATTGAAATCGTCCGCGCCGTCAACCACCCGCAGGTGCAGTTTCTCTATGACATTTACCACGAACAAATGGGCTTCGGAGACCTGATCGAGAAGCTCGACAAGCACATCGACGTCATCGGCCTGGTTCACATCGCCGACGTTCCCGGCCGCCACGAACCCGGCACAGGCGAAATCAACTACGGCAACATCTACAAGAAGCTGGCCCAGCTCAACTACCGTTACAACGTAGCCATGGAATTCCGCCCCGTAGGCGATCCAGTGGCCGCGCTCCGCGCCGCCAGGGAGCTGGTGGGCCAGAGTACGGCGAAATAACAAACTGCCGGGGTGCGCCTCAGTGCTTTGGTGGGTTGGGCTTTCAAGAAATACGACGGCGTACGGCAGGCTTGTTGCGATTCCCTACCAGTCAGAATCGCCGACTGCGGTTTCGTCCGGGGCGTGGGCGATGCGCGTGAGCTCGCCGCGATCGAGCCAGAGAAGCGAGCAGTCATCGCAGGTGTCGACTATGACGTTCCCCGGCCCAGCGTAGAAATGGGTATCCATGCGGCGATTGCACTGGGGACACTGGACGACGCGCTTGAGGTCTCCGCGATCAGGCGGGTTCTGGACGGCGGGCTTTGCGTCTTCGCTGCGCATCTGGTCGAGCACCGGAATCAGCTCGTTCATCGGCAGCAGCAGTCCGTGGCATTGCGTGCAGTAGAGCAGCGGAATTTTTGCGAAGGCGGCCTGCACGAGCGGCACGCGGCACAGCGGGCAGGTCAGACTCCGGCGGTCGGGGCTGGGATCGGAGGGTGAGCCGAGAACCTGGATCCCGTCGTCATCCTCACCGGGGAAGAAGACGGCGTGACAATAGGGGCAGCTGTAGCCTTCGGTGTCGGGCCGAAGGGTAATGGGCGCGCCGCACGACGGACAGTTCACTGGATCTGGCCGCAGTCAGGACAATAATGCGAGCGTGCCGGGATGGGCTTTCCGCAGTCGATACAGAACTTAGTGTCGGCCGCGGCTGGAGCGGCTGGTACCTCAGCACCTGCGGCAGGAGCCGTAGCTGCAGGCGCAGCCGTAGGAGCGGCGGCGGATGCTTTGAGTGAAGTGGAGAGCACCTGGGCAACGGCTGCGCCTGCGCCCAATCCCATGCCTACGCCCGCGCCCCCGCCGGTGTTGGCGGCCGCCAGGTCGAGCGACTCGGCGGCGGCGTACTGCGTATAGCGGCCCACGTCGCCCACCATCCCCATGCCGATGCGCTGGTCGAGGACCTTGGTGAGTTCGTCGGGGAGCGAGACATTCTCAACATTGAACTGCGCGAGTTCGAGACCCAGCTGAATGAACGCTGGCTTCAGCTGGTCAGCAATTTTCTGGGCCAGTGCTGGCACGTTGGCTGCGAGATCGAGAAACGGAACATCCGTGGTGGCAAGGATGGCAACCATGTTGGCGAGGACGGTGTCGCGCAGCTGCCCTTCAAGGTCGGCGGCGAAATAGACGTCACGCGTGCCGCTGACCTGGTTGAAGAAGACGCGCGGATCGACAATGCGGTAGGAGTAGATGCCGAAGCAGCGCAGACGCACGGCGCCGAACTCGCGATCGCGGATGGTGATGGGCGTTGCGGTTCCCCACTTCTGGTCAATCTGCAGCCGCGTGGAGAAGAAATAGACCTCTGACTTGAAGGGCGACTCGAAGTCCTTCGACCAGTTCATGAGGTCGGTGAGGATGGGGAGATTGCGGGTGTTGAGGGTGTGCAATCCGGGCCCAAAGATGTCGGCGATGCGGCCTTCGTTGACGAAGGCGGCTACCTGCGACTCGCTCACGGTGAGCTGTCCACCGTTTTGAATCTCCATGTCGCGCATGGGGTAGCGGTAAGCAAGAATGCCGTCTTCGGGTTCATTCCATTGGATAACGCTGATGAACTGTTTGGCGAGAAAGTCGACGAGAGCCACGGAAACCACCTCGATTTGACGCTAGCATGCACGTGTCGAGAGGCGAATACCACGAAGGCGGGAGAAAGACAGGGAACAGGGATCAAGGATTAGGGATTAGAAACCCTGACCGCTTGGATAAAAAACAGATTTAAATGTGGTTAGCTTGCGGGACCGCTCTATGGCACAGTGAACGGGCGGAAGCCGTCCGTTGGGAACAGGCCGGTGGGCCCAGTAGCCGTGGAAGGCTGCTCGCGGAACATGAACCGGACAAAGAAGCCGGCGGAGGCGGACGAGTAGTCGCGGGTGTTGTTGGCGCCGAAGAACACGCCGGCAAAACAGTGCGGGCTGATCTGGTAAGCAACCTGGCCGCGCACGTCGTAGTT
>PLST01000275.1 GCA_003164255.1 Acidobacteriaceae bacterium
GTGATAGCCGAGTGGGCAAGGGCCGCTCCCGTGGCCGGGTTTCCCGAGGCGAGAATCTGGCGCTTTTCGATGACGCCCGCCGTGCCCATCAGGACGCCCATGAGAAGTTGGAACAGCGACCCAAGCAAAAGAACGATGGAAGAAATAATGATTCCGGGTAGACGCTTCATAGTCTCCTCTGTAAGACCGAGCGTTGTGCTTGATTGGCGTGGCCAATGCAGCTGGGACGAGAATTCAAGACTGTTGCTCGGTTACGAAGCACTATACACCCGGCCGGTTCGAGCATTCGCTGCGGCTTGTTGCATGTCGTTGGGGTAAACAGTTAGTGTGCAAGACAGGTTGAAACCCGTCATGCGCTCATCTGATTCCCCGGAAGAGGCCGCAGCGGCTTCGCCTTTGCTACAACGGGGCGAGCTTGCTCACACCGCGCTGGAGAACCTTTTCGATGTTTCTCCTGACGCGATCTTCGTCACGGACGCCCAGGGCGTAATCCGGGGCGCCAACCCGCGCGCCGCAGAATTATTCGGTCACACCCAGGCGGAACTCTTCGGGCAGCCCATCGAAAACCTGGTCCCGGCGCGGTTTCGTGGCCGTCATCCCAGCCACCGCGAAAACTACAATGCGCATCCCCGGGCGCGGCAGATGGGCGCGGCCATGAATCTGTTTGGCCTGCGCAAGGACGGCACGGAATTTCCTGTCGACATCATGCTCAAGCCGATGATGACCGAATCGGGACCTGTGGTTTTGAGCTTTGTGCGCGATGTAACCGAGCAGCGCGAGGCGTTGGCGGCGCTGCGCCGCAACGACGAGCAGCTGCGGTCCATTGTGGAGAGCGTGCGCGACTACGCGATCTACCTGCTGGATGTGGACGGGCATGTGATGACGTGGAATCCCGGCGCGGAGCGCATCAAGCAATACAAGGGCGACGAAGTTCTCGGATTGCATTTTTCACGGTTCTTTACGCAGGAGGATGCGGATCGCGGTCATCCGGCCGAGCTTTTGCGCCTCGCAGCCGAGCGCGACCGCATTGAAGAAGAAGGCTGGCGCGTGCGCAAGGATGGTTCGCGCTTCTGGGCAGATACGATTCTGACCGCCATCCGCGACGAAAGCGGCCTGGTGACCGGCTACTCCAAGGTGACGCGCGACTTTACCGACCGCAAGCGCGCGGAAGAAGCCGTGATGCTGCAACTGAGCAGCGCCCTGCTGGCCAACGTGGATGTGACCAAGCTGCTGGGCGCTATTTCGGCCAGCATTAAGGAGGTGATTCCGCACGATGAGGCGACGCTGGCGCTCTACGATCCGACGA
The DNA here is from genome assembly GCA_003164255.1 of Acidobacteriaceae bacterium. Lineage (GTDB taxonomy): Bacteria > Acidobacteriota > Terriglobia > Terriglobales > Acidobacteriaceae > Telmatobacter. The sequence goes on from PLST01000275.1 coordinate 1,307, forward strand.
TGGGCGATTTGCAAGTGCAGTTTTTAGGAACGACAGGAGACAGGGCGCCGCGTGGCGAGGTGCGCCTGCACCTCTCGTCCTCGCCGGCTGGCGCGGCGTTTCGCACTCGGGAGCCGGTGCTTGTTGAAAACCTCAAGGAAGCGGGATTCGCGCCTGAAGCCGTAGGCCACCTGACGGGACTCGGTATGCAATCAGGATGCTGGGTTCCACTGATTCATCGTGGAGACGTGGTGGGTACGCTTGCCGTGGCCAGCAGCCTGGAAGGCAATTTTAGCCGCAGCGATGCGGAGATGCTGGTGCAGATCGCCGACCAGGTGGCGATGGCGGTGAACAACGCGACGGCATTCCGCCAGATTGCCGAATTGCGCGACCGGCTTCGCCAGGAAAACCAATATCTCGAAGCGGAAATCAATTTAGAAAATCGCTACGAGGATATTGTTGGCGAGAGTAAAGGGCTGCGCGAGGTGCTGCGCGAGATTGAAACTGTCGCACCCACCGATGCCACGGTCCTGATCCAGGGCGAATCGGGAACCGGCAAGGAACTGCTGGCTCGCGCCATTCACCGGCTAAGCCGGCGCAGCGAACACACCTTCATCAAGTTGAACTGCGCCGCGATTCCGGCCGGCTTGCTGGAGAGTGAACTGTTCGGCCACGAGAAGGGAGCGTTTACCGGCGCGATCAATCGCAAGATTGGCCGCCTTGAGCTGGCCCACGAGGGGACGCTGTTCCTTGACGAGATTGGCGAATTGCCGCTGGACCTGCAGCCCAAGCTGTTGCGCGTGCTGCAGGAGCGGGAGATTGAGCGCCTGGGCAGCAACCGGCCCATCCCGGTGAACATGCGCTTGATCGCGGCCACCAATCGCGACCTGAGTGAGATGGTTGCAAACAAGGAATTCCGCGCCGACCTGTACTATCGGCTCAAAGTTTTCCCCGTCTTCTCTCCGCCGCTGCGCGACCGTTTGGGCGACATTCCGGTTCTCGTCCGGCACTTTGTGGCCACGCACAGCCGTCGCATGGGCAAGACCATCGAGTGCATACCGGATGAAACCATGCAGGCACTGGTGCGCTGGCCCTGGCCTGGCAACATTCGTGAACTTGAAAATTTTCTTGAGCGCGCCGTGATTCTTACACGGGGACCGGTGCTCTACGTTCCACTCGCTGAATTGCAGATGGCACAGGAGCGCGAACAAACGGAAGCCGACAGTCCCACGCTTCACGAGGCGGAGCGCGAACATATATTACGTGTGCTGCGCGAATGCAAGGGACAGATCGGCGGCGACGACGGCGCGGCTGAGCGGCTGGGGCTGAAACGCACCACATTAAATTCAAAATTGAAGAAGCTCGGCATCGAACGAAGTGACTATATGTAGTCTCGGTGACGAGATATCGTCATCGGCCCTTCGTCACTTCGCCTTTCGTCCCTTCGTCACCGGAATTTGTCACTCCTGTTAAATCCTTTCCTTTCAAATTGATGCTTTGGCGGCCTGGTGCGCGGTGCAGTTTGGCACGCGCCGTGCCTTAACAAGTGCGTACGCGGAAAGATCCAGACAGGGAAAAGCTCAAAAGCAAGACAACGAAACGATCAAAACGAAACAGCGGAAAGATCAAAACAAATGTTACGAATCTCAATAAACGAAGGTACGGAAGCAGTCGAGATGAAGTTGGAAGGCCGGGTCGCGGGGTTGTGGGCTGCGGAAGTTGGTCGAGTCTGGGTGGAAACAGCTCCGCGGCTGGCAGGAAGAACGCTCGTACTGGATTTGCGCAACGTGATCTATGCCGACTCAGGCGGCACCGCATTACTGAGCGAGATCTACTCACAAACGAAAGCCAAATTAGTTGCAGATACGGTATGGGCACAATCACTTGCCGACCAAATCATGCGCAGCGACGCGCAACAAGCCAACGAGGAGCTCTGATATGGGAACCATGCAGAACGCGGTAGCCGGATGTTCAACTCAGCCCAGACTGGCTGGCGAATTCTTCAGCAAGTTATCGCCGCTGGCGCTCAAGGACCTTGGGGCCATGGCTCTGCCTTTGAGCTATCCGGCAGGAAGGATTCTGTTTTCAGAGAAGGATCCGGTTCCCGGCATCTACATTGTCCTGGAGGGTGAAGTGAAGCTCTCAATGAACTCGAGCGACGGGCGCCGCCTGATTCTGCGCATCGCCAAGAAGGGGGAGATTCTTGGACTCGCGTCCGCACTTTCCGGCAAGCCATGCGAGATGACGGCAGAAACACTTTATCCCGCCAAGGTTGCTCCGGTGGAGCGCCGCGAGTTTCTCGGCTTTCTCGGCCGTCACCCCGAGGTGTATCAAACCGTGACCGAAGAGCTGAGCCGCGACTACACGATGGCCTGCGAGCAGTTGCGCACGGTTGGTCTGTCGGGCTCGGCGCCTGAGAAACTTGCGCGCCTTCTGCTCGACTGGAGCGAGAACGGCCAGACCACCGACGGTGGCACGCGCTTCCGCTGCCCTCTGACGCACGGCGAGATCGGTGA
>PLST01000172.1 GCA_003164255.1 Acidobacteriaceae bacterium
CGCGGCATGGAGCTGCTTGACGTCACGGCCAACTTCCCCGGCAAGGGAGAAGTGCATGTGCTTACCACGCCGGGACTGGCAGGCGCAAAAAAGATGCTGGACTCCGACGACGATGCCTTTGGCGACCTCGGCTACCGTCTTGGCGCGGCCTTCCTCGTTCCTTATCCAAACCGCATTCGCGGCACTCTTTCGGCGGACGGCAAGACCCTCACCACCCAATGGAATGGCCACCCGCTCACGCTTCCCGCCAACAACATCGGCAAGCTGTCCGGTGCCGAGCGGCACGCCATGCACGGCCTCATCCTCAAGGAAAAGACCGACGAAATTCGCCAGTCCGAGACTCCCGGCGGTGAACAAGTCACGGGTGTCATCCATGCCGGCAGCTTTGGCGGTTACTGGCCCTCGAAGACCGACCTCGTGGTCACCGTCACCCTCACGGCAGGCGCCATCGACGCAACCATCGTTGCTCACAACGTCGGCACTGAAGCTGAGCCCATCGCCATTGGCTGGCATCCCTACTTCAACCTGCCCTCCGGTGACAGAACCCAGGCCCGCCTGCTCATCCCCGGCTCACGATACGCCCAGGTAGACAATTACGACAACGTCTTCCCCACCGGAAAGCTCGTGCCCGTTGACGGAACGCCCTACGACCTGCGCGCTCCTGAAGGAACGCCGCTCGGCAAGCAGTTCTTTGACGACAACTGGAGCCACCTCACCTGGACCAACGGCGCTGTCCTGGTNNGAGATCAAAACCATCCAGGCATACGCTCCGCCCACCGCCAGCTTCGTCGCCGTCGAGGACCAGTACAACTTCGCCGATCCCTTCGGCAAGGAGTGGGGAAAGATGGACACCGGCATGGTGACGCTCAAGCCCGGCGAGAGCACCCGCTGGCACGTCCGCCTCAAAGTGTTTGTGCCGTAGGTTTTCTAAGTAAGTCAGCCCCGTGCCCCATCCATCGCGTTTTTTGCGATGGGTGGGATACGAGGAACTCCCCTTCGCGCTTTGTATCAGGGCACGACTTCAATCGGAGAGAGAAACTCCCGCGAAGCCGGATTAAGTGTCAGGGCACGACTTCAGTCGTGCCGCCAAGGTCGAAAAAATGAATGGGCTTTAGCCCCTGCGGTTTTTTCTAAATATTTCGATTCAAGAAACGTTAGAAACACCAGCGCACCGCACAAGCCCCCGGGCTCAATCCTCAATCTTCCTCAGCTTCACCGTCTTGCCAGTCTTCACTGACTCGCGCGCCGCATCCAGAATCTGCATCACCACAACATTAGTGTCCAGCGCGCTCAGATCGCCGAGCGGCAGTTCACGCCCCGTCATCACCGCCGCCAGGTAGCTCAGCGGGTCATTCTCCGGCGCGGCCAGCGGAGGAGCATTCGTCAGCCGTTCGTCATTATCCCGCTCGTGCCGAATCCTCACTTTGTCCGCGCCCACCGTAATCGCGTAGCCCGTCGCCCCGTACACTTCCATATCCTTCCGCGCAAACGGCCAGTTCCACGACCCCTGGATCACTGCCTGCGCATGAGGATACTTCAGCACGATCGTCGAATCGTCGTCCACGTCGCGGTAGATCTCGGGCTTGTCGTGACTCACCACCGCCGTCACCGTCAGCGGCGCTTCGCCGTGCATCAGCCACGTCATCAGGTCCACGCCGTAGCAGCCAAAGTCGTAGAGCGCGCCGGCTCCACTTTGCGCAGGGTTAGTCAGCCAGCTCAAAAACTCCGGCGGCACGCCGATCTCCTTCGGACCCTGGTGTCCGTCGTGCACCACCACCCGCCGCACCGCGCCCAGGTTTCCGCGTGTCAACTCGTCGTAGGCCGCGCGGTTGCTTGCGTACCACGTGGTCTCGTAGTTCACCAGCACATGGATATGGTAGTGGCGCGCCGTCCGCCGGATCGCCAGCGCATCCTCCAGCGAAATCGTCAGAGGCTTTTCCACCATCGCCGAAACGCCGTACTGCGCCGCTATCTCGATCGCATGACGATGCTCGCTGATCGGCGTGTACACCAGCACCGCCTGCGGACGGCGAACTTCAATCATGTTCGCCTCGCTCTTGAAGAGCAGCGTCTCCGGCAGCGAATATTTCTTCTGGTATTTCGCAAGCAGCGCCGGGTCCGCGTCGGCAATCCCCACCAGTTGCACATCCTTGTGCCCCGGCAGCGCCTTCAGAAAGCCCTCAACATGCCCGTGCTCCAGGCCCACAATCGCCACGCGCAGCGGCGTGGGAGCAGAACTCGCCCCAGCCGCGGCGGCCAGCGCAAGCATGAGGATCGCCGGCAGCACCCTCGCAAAACTGCGCAAAAAATTGCACCTGCGGGTACCGGCAAAACAAGAGAGCAATACGCGCATGGGACCCAACTTCCTCCTGCTGCCCCAGTTTATCCTGCGCCCATTCACCAACGGGCACATATTCGCATCGCCAAGCCCACCGCCGGGTGGCTCATCCGTCGCATCTTTTAAGATGGGCCGGGTGCACCAGGTCCCGTGTCTCCCCAAGGACAGGTCTTTGTCCCTGGGGTGGGGGCGCCTCGCTTTTTGACGCCTGGGTTCGCAATGCACTCAACCCGAGAGTTTTCCTATTCCCTGTTCCTTATTCCCTAATCCCTGCTTCTACGGCCGCACCATCATCTTGCCCACGCCATCCCGGTACTGGCTCGCAATCGCAAACGCCTCATCGATCTGCTCCATACTGCGCGTGTGGGTCAGCACCGGCGCAAACCAATTGGGATGCGCCTTCAACAACTCCAGCGCATCGTGCGTCTCGTGGTTTGAGCGCCGCACGTTAAAGATCGTCAGCTCCTTGCGCCGCATCGTCGACCCATCCAAAGTCACCAGCGGCGTCGAGTGAATTCCCGTAATCGCCACGCGTCCGGCATGCCGCGCCAGAAACACCGCCTGTCCCGTCGTCTCAGCGCCCGCCGCGCAATCAATCGCGCAGTCCACGCCGCGCTTTCCCGTCGCTGCCAGAATCTCTTTCACCGCTTCATCCGGCTCCAGCACCACATCGGCGCCCACACCCCGCGCCAACTCCCGCCGGTGCGCAAGCGGTTCCACGGCCCACACACGTCCAGCCTTCGACGCGCGCAGCGCGGCAATCGTCATCAGCCCAATCGGTCCCGCGCCGATCACGGCCACCGTTTCCCCGGGCCCGATCGACGCCAGACCCAGCGAGTGCATCGCGATCGCCAGCGGCTCGGCAAGCGCCGCTTCCCCATAGGACATACTGTCCGGAATCGGCTGAAAATTGCTCACCGGCAGATTCACCAGCTCGCGGAAAAACCCGGGATAGTTGGGATTGCTCAGGAACCGGATGTTCGCGCACACGTTGTGGTGTCCGCTCAGGCACCACTCGCAGTGATAGCAGTAGAGCGCCGGCTCCAGCGCGCCGCGGTCGCCCACCGCCAGTCCCGTCACGCCCGACCCGGTCTTCACAATCCGTCCCGCGGGCTCGTGGCCCAGCACCATCGGATACACGTTCGGCATGCCGCCCACGTGGCCTTCGCCAAAGGCGTGCAGATCCGACCCGCAAACGCCCACAGCCTCTACCCGGACCTGCACCTCGCCCGGGCCGGGATCGTCGATCGCCATCTCCGCAAGCCTGAATGTATGCGGCGCCGTCAGTTCCGCAGATCGCATCAGTCCCTCTTCCTCGCCATTCAATCAGTCTTCAACACCGCGACCAGGAAACCAGCTCCCGTGCCCCTTCCATTTCGCGGTCGCCGCGGCGACCGAAATGGGTGGGAAACCAAAAACTCCACCCCGTGCACTTCGGTCAACTGTTCACTGACCACTGACCACTAGCACTTAGGATGCGGATTCTTGAACACGACTTCCACCGGCAGCCAGTCGCTCAGCCGTTTCGCGTCCACTTCAGCATCCTCGGCCGTGCTCTGCAGTGACGACCGCGCCAGCGCCACCGTGATCTTGATCTTGCCCTTCATGCAGTAAGCGCCCAGATACCGCGCCAGCTCCTTGTCGGCCAAACTCATGTAATCCGCGGGCAGAGCCCCATCTGTGCCCTTGATGTCGACCGGCCCTAGAATCATCTGGTTCCCGATCGGCCCGCTTGACTTCGCTCCCGTTGCGTCGAACCGCACCACCAGCGCGGCTCTGGTCTCCAGCGCGTCGGGATTCGCGGTAAACTTCACCGCTGGAATCGTCACCCCCGCCGGGTCCGCCTTCGCCGCCGCCGTGTCAAACGATATACGGTAAGGCTCCCCCTTCCATTTCGGACCCACGGGAATGCCCCCTTTATCTCCCTGGCTTCCGCACCCCGCCAGCAGCACCAATCCGCCCATCAATATCAATATGCCTTTTCTCACGTCATCCTCCTTGCCATTCCTAGACGACGCGCCAGAATACCACTCCCGCGCCCCCTTTCACCGTGTCCCGGCACGGCAAACATGCCCGCCCCCCCAACGTTTCTTGCGTGACTCCAGTCACCTGCGGTTCCAGGCCCGCGGTTTAGCCTAGAACCTGACCAATTCAGGGTCCCAAGCCCTGTAACAAATAAGGAGAAAGCATGAATCTGGGGTTTATTGAGAGCAAAACATTCGACGAGATCGCGGTTGGCGACACCGCCACCACTGACCACGTTCTCACGCAGGATGACGCGATGGCCTTTGCCTCCATCTCCGGCTTCACCGCCGTGCTCTCGCAGGACGAGGTCATTGAGCGCACTGGCGGCATTCCCCCCACCGGACCCAACATGTGGTGCGCCTCGCTCATCTCCGGCCTCTTCAGCATGCATATTCCCGGCCCCGGCGTTACCCTCACCAGCATCTCGCTCGCCTTCCACAACCGCATCCACGTCGGCGATCGCATCCTCGTCCAAATCAAGGTCACGGCCAAGGACGATGCATCCCAGGTCGTCAGCTTCGATTGCGAAGCCCACAACGGAGCAGGCCTCTCCATCTTTACCGGCACGGCCCAGGCCATTCCTCCCACCAAGAAGCTGCGCTGGTCCACTCTGCCCGTCCCGCAGCTCATCGTCAACAATCCCTATCGCCGCTATAACGAGATGATTGCCCGCGCCACGGCCAAGCCCGCGGTCCGTACGGCCATCGCCTGGCCATGCGACGAAGTCTCCCTCGGCGGCGCCATTCAGGCTTATAAAGACAAGCTCATCGTGCCCGTCCTGGTCGGCGCAGAAGACAAGATCCGCGAGGTCGCCAAGGCTCTCAATCTCTCGCTCGATGGAGTTCGCATCGTCGACATCTCCGACAGCCGTTCCGCTGCCGCCCGTGCCGTCGAGCTGGCCCGCAAGGGTGAAGTGGAAATGCTCATGAAGGGCTCGCTCCACACGGACGAGATCATGGGCGCCGTCGTCTCCCGCGAGGGCGGCATGCGCACCGGCCGCCGCATCAGCCACGTCTTTGCCCTCGATGTCCCCATGTATCACAAGACGCTCTTCGTCACCGACGCGGCCATCAACATCCAGCCCGACCTCGAAACCAAGATCAGCATCCTCCAGAACGCCATCGATATGATGTTGACGCTTGAAGTCGTCGATCCCAAGGTCGCCATCCTCTCCGCCGTCGAGAGTGTCAATCCCGCCATCCCCTCCACGCTCGATGCCGCCGCCCTCTGCAAAATGGTCGACCGCGGACAGATCACCGGCGCCATCGTCGACGGGCCCCTGGCCTTTGACAACGCCATCTCCAGTGACGCGGCTCGCATCAAGAACATCAAGTCCAAGGTGGCCGGGGACGTCGATCTGCTCATGGTGCCCAACCTTGAGGCGGGCAACATTCTCTTCAAGGAGCTCCAATACCTGGC
>PLST01000583.1 GCA_003164255.1 Acidobacteriaceae bacterium
AACCATGAAATTGACCAAATAAGAAAAGCAAAAACCACAAAATTTCCCACTGCACGTGAAATCCGCGAGAAGCGCGCTTTAGAGCTGGCCGCACAAATCAGGCTTTGTATCAGGGCTTGGCTCGTAGGTCGGGGATTCATCCCCGACAGCCGCACCCCGCCCACCCGCTTTCCGAAAAATCAAGTCCGCGGCGCAGCCGCGAGCAAACCCTCGCATTCCCCAAAAGAAATGGCCGCGCCATCCCAACTCTGCCACGGCGGGAACTGATCACTGACCACTGTGCACCAACTCCTGGCCCCTGTTGCCCGCTCTCCTGCAAACCGGCGGAAAAAAGGGGTTGGGAGGCGGACGGTGGGGTGAGTTGGTTGCGGGATCGGCGTTTGCGGGTACGAATCTGCGGAGTTTCATCGGCGCGTTGGGTTGGGCACCGTACGGTCGAGTGAGCTTTCACGAACTGGACTGTTGACTTCAGAGGGGCTGTCGGGTTGGCGGTGCTCCGCCCCGTACCCGAACCGGGGAAGGGTGCCAAATTGAAACCGCCCTGGTTGTTCACATTCGAGGTCGTTGAGCGAACCGACAGAATGTGATAGTCATCAACCAATGGCAATCATCGCGACAACTCCGATTCACGGCTCGGGCGAAAACGGTCCAGGACACTCAGGAACCCTATGCAATCTACCACTGAATCAGGTCATTCAGGGGGATTCGGTTGAATTGATCCGCGAACTTCCGCCTTCTTCCGTTCACTTGATCTTGAGCGATATTCCATACGGAATTGGTGCTGAGGATTGGGACGTTTTGCACGACAACACGAATTCTGCTTATATGGGTTCGAGTCCTGCCCAAGAGAAGGCTGGCGCTGTATTCAAAAAGCGTGGGAAGCCTATAAACGGTTGGTCCGAGGCTGACAGAGCGATACCTAGGCAGTATTACGAGTGGTGCTCAACATGGGCCACCGAATGGTTTAGGGTGTTGAAACCCGGTGGAACAGTCTTTGTTTTTGCCGGTCGCCGTTTCTCGCATCGTTGCATCTGTGCGCTTGAGGATGTTGGATTCTCATTCAAAGACATGCTCTCGTGGGTTAGAGACCGCGCGCCGCATCGTGCTCAGCGCGTCAGTGTGGTCTTCGAAAGACGAGGAGATGAGGCTTCCGCTAAAGACTGGGCTGGTTGGCGGGTCGGGAACCTCCGTCCAACGTTTGAGCCTGTCTTGTGGTTTACAAAACCCTACAAAATCGGAACGACAATCGCTGACAACGCTCTCAACTACGGAGTCGGCCCCTACAACGAAGAAGCATTTCTTCGATACATGAACAGCCCGGACAACATCGTCAACTGTGGGTTCGCATCGGGTGAGAGTGGTCTACACCCTACCCAAAAGCCGATTCGCCTGATGCAAGCTCTTATAGACCTGACAACGAAGCCTGACCAAGTTGTTTTAGACCCCTTCGCTGGAAGTGGCTCTACTCTCGTTGCCGCCAGAAGTCTCGGAAGAAGCTACATCGGCTATGAAATGGAACCGAATTACGTAGCGGTCTGCCGCAGTAGACTAGATGAGACTGGATTGCTTCCATTCATGCGATTGACATAATGCCGTTATCGCCGAGTGCGCGGATGACCTTCTCACGTCCGTGCAGGTTCCTGTCATTTACCAGAGTCTTGATAGCCTCTTGCTTGCTCATGCGCATAATCCGCTCCCGTTCTTGAGCAAGAATCGTCAAAGCCTCCTCTTTTGCGGCAATGATCGATTCGATCGTTGCAAGTTTCTCCCGTTGCCAAATCGGCCTGATGGCAGAATTTGAATTGAGCATCGCCTGGTTGATGCAGGACCAGTATGCAACCGAATCCTTCGTTGGGTTGAGATGCTCGGCGCATTTCAAGATCCTCAGGAGTAGTTGTGTTGCCTCTTTCTTGCTCACAAGATTTGAGAACTCCACGAGCACCGCTAAATGCGCGTAGGAAAAGATGCAAACGTTCCGCGCTATCGCTTGCTGATAAATCTGACTTGTTCTAGCCGGAAGCTGATAGATAGGGCAAACGACCATCGCATGAAGCTTGCCGCGTTTCCACCCGTGCAGGGCCTCAATCTTGAAATCTTTCTGGTTCTTCGCCGTGCGACTAAGGCGAAACACCTTCGCATCTGCGACTAAAGAATAGTTCTCTGCCACCGCCTCCACATCGGCGGAGTCTGCGCGTTCAGTCAGCACAAGGCTTGTCAACCCGAGGTATGAGAACGTCGAAGCAAGCAATGCATCGGTGTATTTCGAATAAAGCTTCTCCTCGCTCGAATCATGACCGTAATGCTCAGGAATAGAACCGCACAAATGCAGATGGTCCAGCAGAGCAGAGACGCCATCATGCCTTAATTCTGCAACGAGTTCACGCTCTACCTTCGCGCTATCGTCACCGAATTTCCCGCTGATCTTCGCAATCTCTTGAACCCAATACTGACGGCGCTGGATTGCCTCTGGAGTCAACACTTCAAACGGCATTTGAGCGGACCTTTCATCTGTTTAGGATTGGCGCAACTTCATCTACAAGAGTACGCCGGCGGGTGGCCACGACCTCAGGAACAGATGATTCGACTGAGGGTGCCCCCGGTCCCTCGCAGTTGGGGACCGGGGAGGCGATCCCCTCGCGCCGCCGCAAGCCCGCAACGCGGGCGAAATACGGTAGCCCCAGTCGTAAGACTGGGGATACCGGAAAGGCTGCGCGCCGCAAGCCCGCTTCAGCGGGCGTAAGAACTGTTGACCGATACACCGCCCGCCGGGCTCCACGCTGTCCTGGATGCGACGTTCTTTCGCCCGCTGAAGCGGGCTATGGGCGATGGGGGTCGGCAAGGCCCCCAGTCTGGCGACTGGGGCTAGCGTCTGCCGCCCGCTACGCGGGCTATGGGCGGATGGCCACGATCTCAGGGACAGATCATTTGACTGAGGGTGCCCGCGGTCCCTCGCAGTTGGGGACCTGGGAGGCGATCCCCTCACGCCGCCGCAAGCCCGCAACGCGGGCGAAATACGGTAGCCCCAGTCGTAAGACTGGGGACACCGGAGCGGCTGCGCGCCGCTAGCCCGCTTCAGCGGGCGTAAGAACTGTGGACCTATACACCGGGCTCCACGTCGTCCTGGATGCGATGTTCTTTCGCCCGCAGAAGCGGGCTATGGGCGATGGGGGTCCGCGAAGCCCCCAGTCTGACGACTGGGGCTACCATCGGCCGCCCGCTACGCGGGCTCAAAGCGCAATCGGCTACCAAGTGCGAAATTCTGTTTTCGCGTGCGCGCTAATTCGCGAAATTCTCGTNNCTTGAGGCGCGCAATTCTCGTTAATTTGTCTCAAAAAATCACGAAGCCCCAAGCGAACATTCCGGGGGTGTTCGGCAGCTTCCTGGCGAACATTTGACCCCCTTCCGGCAGCAAGAAAACGAACATTGGCGCTGATTCTACATAAGTTATTGGAAACGGGGGCCTTAGCGAAAACAAAAAATGCAGATTCGCGGTTCGGGTTCCGTGGTTCGTGTCTTTCCAGTCCCTAGTCCCTAGTCCCTTAGTCCCTTAGTCCCTTAGTCCCTCCGTCCCGGTCTTGACTTCCGCCGCGCCCGCCTGTAACGTGGCCGCACATCCCTTGCGTTGCCGTACTTTGATCCCAGATCTGCTTGGGCTTTCTTCTGCTGAAAGCCGGAGCGTGTACTGTTTGAACCCGACCCAACTCTCTCCCATCGCTGCGCCCCACCTCGCGGCCGATTTGAACCCTGCGCAAACCACTGCTGCGGCCCGACTTAAAGGCCCGTCCGCGCCGCAACTCCCCCCGCCGCAACTTGACGAGGAGCGCCTGGCCTGGCTGGCGATGGCGCTGTCGCCCGGCCTCGGACCCAAGCGCATCCTCGACGCCGTGCGGCAGATTGGCACGGCCAGCCGCATTTTTACCATGCCGCTGACCGCGCTTGAAGGCCTGCGCTTTCCTGCCGAAGCGGCGCAGTTTCTGTTTGATGGCAAGGGCCGCCGCGCCGCGGAAGATGAATGGGCACGCGTAGTTGCGCAGGGCGCGACACTGCTCAGCTTCGCCTGCCGCGAGTATCCCGAGCGATTGCGCGAGATCTACGATCCGCCGCCCGTCTTATGGGTCCGCGGCGACGTAAAGCTGCTGAGCCGGCCGGCGATTGCCGTGGTGGGCACGCGGCATCCGACTCCCTATGGATCGGGCGTGGCGGAGATGCTGTCGCGCGATCTGGCGGCGCGGCGGCTGCTGATTGTGAGTGGAATGGCGCGTGGCATCGACTCCTGCGCGCACAGAGGGGCGCTGGCGGCGCGCATGCCCACGCTGGCCGTGTGGGGCACGGGGATCGACGTGGTGTACCCCAAGGAGAACCGGAAGCTGGCAGAGGAGATTCTAGCTGCGGGTGGGGCCATTGTGAGCGAGGTGCCGATGGGGACGTTTCCCGCGCCGCAGAATTTTCCCCGCCGCAATCGTATTTTGAGCGGGCTGAGCGTGGCCGTGCTGGTGGTGGAGGCGAGCGAGAACTCGGGCACGCGGGTGACCGCCCGCTGCGCCGCCGAGCAGAACCGCGACCTGTATGCCGTGCCGGGCAACGTGACCAATAAAGGCTCCTGGACGCCTAACACGTTGATTAAGCAGGGCGCCAAGCTGGTGGCCAC
>PLST01000425.1 GCA_003164255.1 Acidobacteriaceae bacterium
GCTGGTCACGCCGTAATGATAGCAATGCCACGGCTCTCGCCTGCCCCCGATCAGCCAAAAGCCCAAAGCAAGCCCCGCAGGGCGCCCCAGATACAATACTGGGATGGAGTTTTCCACCTACCCGGGACAGAATCAGGAATTGTGGGCAAGGCAGGCGGGCCAGCCCTTATGAAGAACTTTCTTCGCCTGGTGCGGTACGGGATCCCTTACACGCTGCAATGGGTGCCGGGTGTACTTCTGCTCGCAATTACCGGCGTGCTCGATACGTTCCGCGTCCTCCTCCTGCAGCCCATCTTCGACAAGGTTCTGCGGCCCGATGCGCCCGAGGGGCCCATCACGCTTGGCTTGGCAAAACCGTTCCCCGTAAGCTTTGCCGGCCATCAATGGAACTTCCTCCTCCAGGTCGATCTGCGCTCCCTCCTTCCCCACTTCCTGCACCTGCACAACGCATGGAATGTGGTGGCGCTCACGCTGGTGGTTGCCACGGTGGCCAAGGGGTTGTGCGACTACCTCGGAACCTACCTGGTGAACTACGCGGGCTTCGGCCTCATCACGGATCTGCGCAACGATCTCTACGAAGCAACCATGCGCCGCTCCTCGAGCTTCTTCCACAAGCACCCCACTGGCACCATCCTTTCCACGCTCATCAACGACGTGGACAAGGTGCAGACGGCGCTGAGTTCGGTGATCGGCGATTTTCTTTCGCAGTTTTTTACGTTCGTAGTCGGCCTCGCCTGCGTCATCTTTATGGGCGGAAAATTAAGCTGGGCGCTGCTGCTGTTTATCCCGGTGGTGATTACTTCGGCGCGCAAAATCGGCCGTGAAGTGCGCACCCGCACCCGCACCGGGCAGGACAAGCTCGCGGAAATCCAGAACATTTTGCACGAAACCGTCACCGGCAATCGCATTGTGAAGGCCTTCAACACTGAAGTGTGGGAAATCCTGCGCTTCAAGAACGCGGCGCGCAGGCTCTTCAAGGCCAACCTGCGCAATGTGCGCATCCAGTCCATCAGCTCGCCGCTTATGGATGGCATCGGCGCCATTGCCATCGCCCTGTTCCTCAAAATTGGCCGCGACGAGATTCTTGCCGGCAACATGACGATGGGCATGTTCGGCGCGTTCATCATCCTGCTCTTCAAGCTGTACGACCCGGTCCGCAAGTTCGCTTATTTCTACAACAGCTTCCAGCAGGCGATGGGCGCTTCGTCGTCGATGTTCGTATTTTTCGACGAGGAAGACGACGTGCAGGAACGGCCGCACGCGGTCACGCTCAAGCGCTTCCAGACGGCGATTCAATTCAACGATGTTGGCTTCTCCTACTCCACCGAGGAAGGCGAGCACCAGATTCTGCACAATATCGATCTGCAGGTGAATGCCGGCGAGGTGCTTGCTCTGGTGGGGCCAAGCGGTGCCGGCAAGTCCACGCTGGTCAACCTGATTCCGCGATTCTTCGACGTCAGCACCGGGGCCATCCTGATTGACGGGCACGATCTGCGCTCGCTCACGCTGGCGTCGCTGCGCAGGCAGGTGGCGCAGGTGACGCAGGAGACCATCCTGTTCAACGACATGGTGCACAATAACATTGCCTATGGGCAGCCTGATGTCAAGAGGTCGGTGGTGGAGGAGGCGGCTAAAAATGCCCTGGCCCACGACTTTATCGTGAAGATGCCGCAAGGCTACGACACGGTCATCGGCGAAAAAGGAGTCCGCTTGTCGGGCGGCGAAAAGCAGAGGCTGGCCATTGCGCGCGCCATCCTCAAGGACGCGCCCATTCTCATTCTCGACGAAGCCACTTCGGCGCTGGACGCGGAGAGCGAATCGCTGGTGCAGATTGCACTGGCCAACCTGATGCAGGGGCGCACCGTGATGGTGATCGCGCACCGGCTCTCCACCATCCGCCGCGCCAACCGCATCGCGGTGCTTGAAGACGGGCGCATCACCGCCATCGGATCGCACGAGGAGTTGCTGAGCGGCTCGCCCACCTATCAGCGCCTTTACCAGCTGCAGTTCATGGATCAGCCTGAGACGGAAACGCCGCCGGCCGAGCCNNTTGAGCTACACGCTCACCGTCAAGAGCGTGAATCACCGCTTTCTCGACCTGCAACTGCGCTTGCCCTCCGGCCTTGACGCGCTGGAGATGGCACTGCGCAAGGTGATGAAAGACAACCTGGTGCGCGGGCACGTGGAGTTGACGTTGCAGGTGGATCGCGCCAGCCAGCAGAAGGCCGGCTACAATCGCGAATTGGTAGCAGGTTATGTTGACGCGTTCAACGCGGCGCGCAAGGAGTTTGGCGTAGGGGGCGAGCCGGATTTGAATGTGGCCCTGCGCATGCCGGGCGCTCTGCAGACCGAGAGCCGGGCAGACGGCGATCTGACGGCGATTGCCGAAAGCGTGCAGCAGCAGATTGGCCCCCTACTTGAAGAGTTGAAGACGATGCGCGCCCGCGAAGGCGAGTCGCTGGCGGCGATTCTGGATGGAACGCTGGACCGGCTTGCTGAGGCAACCCGCAGCGTGGCCCAGGTGCGGCCGGAGATTGAGCAGCGTTACCAGGAGCGGCTGACGCAACGGTTGCTGGCTGCCACGGGCCCGGAGTTCAATCGCCAGCGGGTGCTTGAGGAAGTTGCGGTGATGGTTGAGCGCATCGATATCGCCGAAGAGATCGAGCGTATGACGACGCACATCGGGCACTTCCGCGAGTTGCTGGAGGGCGGCGGAGAAGCAGGCAAGAAGCTGGATTTCCTGTTGCAGGAGATGAACCGCGAAGCCAACACGCTCCTATCGAAGACCGGCGGCGTAGGCGGCAAGGGAACGCGCATTACCGAACTGGGGCTGGCGATGAAGGCGGAGATCGAGAAGGCGCGGGAACAGATTCAGAATGTGGAGTGAGATGAACAGGGATTAGGAATTTAGGTTGCTAGGTTTCCAGGTCCCAAAAACCTAACAACCTAAAAACCTAAATACCTAATGGAGCTCTTCAGACGAAAGGGATTAACGACACGTGGCAGGAATCTTATTTCTTATTTCGGCGCCCTCGGGCTCAGGCAAGAGCACGCTGGTAAGCGAGCTGCGCAAGCAGTTGAGCGGCGTGGATTTTGCAATTTCGTGGACCACGCGCGCTCCTCGCGGCTCAGAGGAAAACGGGCGCGAGTACTACTTCACCACCCGCGATGAGTTCGAGCAGATGGTGAAGCAGGACAAGTTCCTTGAACACGCCGAGGTCTTCGGAAACCTCTATGGCACAGCTCGCCAGTCACTTGAGGAGGCGCGGAGCGCGGGGCACGACCTGCTGCTCGACATCGACGTCCAGGGCGCGGCGCAGGTGCGCGCCAAGATGCCTGAGGCGGTGAGCATTTTTGTATTGCCGCCGAATCCGAAGGTGCTGCGCACCCGGCTGCGCAACCGGAGCCGCGCTGAAGGCGTGGTGAATGAGTCGGAACTCTATCGCCGGCTGAGCGAAGCCAGCAAGGAGATTGAGAATTTTCGCCAGTACGGTTATATTCTGGTCAACGACATTCTTGACCGGGCGGTGGCGCAACTGGAGGCCATTGTGCTGGCCGAGCGATTCTATCGCAACGGCGAAGCCATTGCGTACAGGTCGCGCAGAGTGTTGGAGGTTGCCGCGGCCTGCATGCAGAGCAACACGCAGGAGCGGCTGAAGCCCGTGCTTGAGGCGTTCGGCATTCTTGGCGACTCGTCCCAGCAAGAGCTGAATTTTGAAGACGAAACCGATGAACCCGAGGAGGAATCCGATGACGATTGAGACCAGCTTCGATTCGAACTACCGCAAAGTTCTGGTCGCGGCACGTCGCGCTCGCCAGTTGCAGAGCGGCTCCCACGCTCTGGTCTCCACCCAGTCCACCAAGGCCTGCAGGATTGCGCAGGAAGAGATTGACGCCGGCAAGATTTCCTATGTCAAGACCGAAGTCGAGGTAGTCAAGCCGCTGGTCGAAGGCCCGGCGATTCCGATTCTGCTCAGCTAGAAAAGCAGGGTGCAGTGAACAGTGGTCAGTAGGACACCCCTGCGTTTTCGGCTGTGTCGAAACTCAAAACTCAAAGCTGAGAGCTGAGAGCTGAAGCCAGGAGTCAGAAGCTAGAAGCTAGANNGCTAGAAGCTAGAAGCTGATCACTGTCCACTGTTCTACAATCGAAGCATGAGAGTGACGGTTGGCGTCTCGGGCGGAATTGCCGCGTACAAGGCGGCGGAACTGGTGCGCGCGCTGCAGCGCCAGGCCCTTGAAGTGCATGTGGTCATGACCGAGGCGGCCTGCCGGTTTGTGCAGCCTCTCACATTTGCTTCGCTCACCGGCCACAAGGTGATTACGAGCCTTTGGGACGAAGCTGCCGGTGGCGCGGGCGAAACCGCCGCCGAGCAGAACGGCATCGAACACATCGGCGAAGCGCAATGGTCTGAGGCCCTGGTGGTGGCTCCGGCCACGGCCAACATTCTGGCCAAGTTTGCCCATGGAATTGCCGACGACTTCTTAACCACAATGTACCTTGCCACCACGGCGCCGGTGCTCGTGGCTCCCGCGATGAACGTGAACATGTGGAACCACGCAGCCACGCAGGCCAATCTTGAGCTACTGCGGCAACGTGGCGTGCGCGTGGTAGAGCCGGGCACGGGCGAACTGGCCTGCGGCATGGTGGGCGTGGGACGCATGGCCGAGCCCGATGCCATTGCCGATGCCGTTCTGAATGCGCTGGGCCGCCGCCACGACCTGGCTGGTGAAGTTGTGCTGGTCACGGCAGGCGGCACGCAGGAAGCGCTGGACCCGGTGCGCTATCTCGGCAATCGTTCCAGCGGCAAAATGGGCTACGCCGTGGCTGAAGCCGCGCAGAGCCGCGGGGCCAAAGTCATCCTGGTCACCGGTCCCACGGCGCTGCATCCGCCCGCGCACTGCGAAGTCGAAAAGGTGGTCACGGCGGGCGAGATGCGTGAAGCCGTGCTCAAGCACATGGTCGCAGCAACCATGGTGATCAAGGCCGCGGCCGTGGCCGATTACCGGCCGATTCAAGTGAGCGCCGAGAAGCTGAAGCGCACAGGGCCTTTGACGCTGGAGTTGGCGCCGACTGAAGACATTCTTGCCGAGGTGGTGCGGCGGCGGCGGCCGGGGCAATTGATCGTAGGTTTTGCCGCCGAGACCAACGACCGCATGGCCAACGGGCGCGCCAAGCTTGCAGCCAAGGGCGCTGATGCGATTGTGGTGAACCAGGTGGGCGATGGAGTGGGCATTGAAGCGGATACCAACGCGGCCACGTTCCTCACGGCGACCACATCGATTGAGTTGCCCGAGATGCCCAAGCGGCAACTCGCCGATCGCATTCTCGACGAGATTGTTGCGCTCCGCCGTCCGCGCTCACTGGTCGTGGAGATGGACGAAGATCCGCAGACTCGCCAGGCGCGCGTGCTCAGCGAGGCCATCGCCCCGGCGCGGCGGCAACTGATTGTGGAGTAGCAACCTTGGCCAGACAGCTCGATTCGGCAACCCGCGACGCACTGGTTGAGCGCGTGCGTTTCTATCGCGACCTGGGACTGACGGAGTTTTATCGCCGACCCGTCAATGCAGCGATAGACGCGGCAGTAGAAGCGTCGGAGCCTGCAACTGCCGCAGCCGAACAATCCACTTTTGCAAGCAGCCCAGAAGAAACCGCATACCTTCCGGAGGAACAAGCCATCGCACCGCGCAAGCCGATCAGTGCACCACCGCTCGTGACTACGTCAGTCCTCGCTTCGGGCGACAAGGCAGCAGCCCTCCAGTTGATTCGCGACGACCTCGGCGACTGCACGCGCTGCGCGCTGCACAAGGGCCGCAACAAGATCGTGTTTGCCGATGGCGATCCGAACGCGCGACTGATGTTTGTGGGCGAAGGACCGGGCGCGGATGAAGACGCACAAGGATTACCCTTTGTCGGGCGCGCCGGTCAGCTCTTGAACAACATGATTGCGGCGATGGGGCTCAAGCGCGAACAGGTCTACATCGCCAACGTGGTCAAATGCCGTCCGCCGGGCAATCGCACGCCCGAGCCCGAAGAGGCAAACACCTGTTCGCCGTTCTTGTTCAGGCAAATCGACGTCGTGCGGCCGCAGGTGCTGGTGGCGCTGGGCGCGACGGCCGCCACGTATCTGCTGGGGCACAGGCAGCCGCTGGCCGGGTTGCGCGGACGCGTGCATGCCTTTCGCGGCATGCAGTTGATCGTCACCTACCATCCGGCGTTTCTGCTGCGCGATCCGCGGCAAAAGAAGGAAGCGTGGGCGGACCTGCAGATTGCCATGAAAGAGCTGGGGCTGAAACCTCCCAAACCAGCTTCGGGCTCTTAGCTTTCCGGTTGGAGTTCCGCGTGTGGAGTTCATGCGATCCCACCCTTCAAGAAATTTCGATCACAGGAGTTCCAATGTCGAATCAGTCTTCCTTTGCTTTCGCGATTGCTTTGATCAGTTGCACCTTAAGCCTTGCCGCACAAGCGCCTGCGCCGCAGCCCTTGAAGGCTATGCCGTACTCGCCATCGCTCGACGTGACCAGCCTCGATCGGACTGTGGATCCCTGCCAGGATTTCTACAAGTTCAGCTGCGGCGGTTGGGAGAAGAACAATCCCATCCCCGCTGATCAGGCGGCGTGGAGCGTTTACGCCAAGCTAGCGAACGACAACCAGCAGTTTCTTTGGGGTGTTCTGGAAGAAGACGCCAAGGCGGCGAATCGGATGCCAGTGCAGCAAAAGGTTGGAGACTACTTTGCCGCCTGCATGAATACGACGGCCATCGATGCACTGGGCGATCAACCTGTGTTGTCGGAGTTGGGAAAAATTGATGCTCTGAAGACGCGGGCCGAGGTGTTTGCCGTGCTTCCCAGTCTGCACCACGAATTTCCCGGTAACTTCTTCTTTGGATCGGGGACGGGGCAGGATTCAATCGATTCCTCAACAGTAATTGTGGAGCTGGTTGCGGGAGGTCTGGGGCTGCCGGACCGTGACTACTACACCAAGACAGACGAGAAGAGCGTCAAGATCCGCGAGCAGTACGCAGCATACATTCAACAGGTGCTCTCGCTCACCGGTGAGAACGCCGAACAGGCCAAGGCCGACTCCGATGCGACTCTCAGAATTGAAACTGCACTCGCCCAGGCATCGCTGACGCGCGTGGAGCGCCGCGATCCACACAACACCTATCACATGGAAACTGTGCAGGAGCTTTCAAAACTCACACCATCGATTGACTGGGCTCATTACTTCGAGGTGCAAGGCGCGCCGGGTGTGACCAGGCTCAACGTCACGCAGCCGGAGTTCATGAAGGCGCTTGGCACCGAGCTGGCGACGGAAGACGTGGCGGCCTTGCGCGGCTATCTCCGCTTTCACCTGGTGACGGCTGCGGCGCCCTACCTTGCGCATCCGTTCGAACAGGCCAATTTCGACTTTTTCGCCAAGACGCTGCGCGGCGTGCAGTCCATGCCTCCGCGCTGGAAGACGTGTACGCGGGCTGTGGACCGCAACCTGGGCGAGGCCCTGGGACAGGAGTTTGTACGGCGCACGTTTACAGCCGACACCAAGGCGAAGACACAGCTGATGACCGAACAGATTGAGACGGCCATGCAACACGAGATTGAGAACCTGGACTGGATGAGCCCGGCGACCAAGGCGGAAGCCTTGCGCAAGCTGCATGCGATTCGAAACAAGATTGGCTATCCCGCAACGTGGCGGGACTACTCGGCGCTGGATGTGAAACCCGACGACTACTTCGGCGATGTGTTGCGTGCGGCTCGCTTTGAAGATGCTCGCGAGTGGCACAAGCTTGGCAAGCCTGTTGACCTGAACGAGTGGGGCATGACACCTCCAACTGTGAATGCATACTTCAATCCGCAGATGAACGACATCAACTTTCCGGCCGGAGTACTGCAGCCGCCGCTTTACGATCCCAAGGAAGATGACGCACCCAATTACGGGAATACCGGCGCGACGATCGGACACGAACTGACGCATGCTTTCGACGACGAGGGCCGGAAGTTTGAC
>PLST01000091.1 GCA_003164255.1 Acidobacteriaceae bacterium
TCGTGCCGCTGATCATCATGGCCCCGATTCCGCTCACACTCGTGGGCATCATGCCCGCTCATGCGATGCTGGGCGCATTCTTCACGGCGACCTCGATGATCGGCTTCATCGCCGGCGCAGGCATCATCGTGCGCAACTCGATTATCCTTGTCGACTTCATTGAACTTCGCATCCGCCAGGGGATGCCGCTGGCCGAGGCGGTGATCGATGCAGGCGCAACGCGATTCCGTCCCATGCTTCTGACAGCAGCAGCGGTCGTCGTCGGCGCGAGTGTAATTCTGACCGACCCCATCTTTCAGGGGCTCGCACTTTCGCTGATTGCAGGAGCGGTCGCTTCGACTTTCCTTTCGTGGCCGACCATTCCGGTGCTTTACTTCATGGTTCATTCGCGGCATCAAGCCGCACCTGATCATCAACCTGAAACCGAACAAGGAGATTCCCTATGACCGTTGAACGTGGACTGCGCCTGATGGCTGGCGTGATGGTGTTGTTATCGCTTGTTCTTGCTCACTACTTTTCGCTCTACTGGCTGTGGCTGACCGTATTCGTCGGACTCAACCTGCTGCAATCAGCCTTCACCAACTGGTGCCCAGCCATGTCCATCCTGCGCGCCCTAGGCCTGAAAGGTGCTGCTTGCATTTCCGGAGAGTGAGCCAGTCATGCATGCCCGCACCCCAACCGCACGAATTCAAGATGAGATTTACCGCGAGATGTACCTGTTGGAGGCAGGCCGTTCGGGGTCTGAACTGGGCCTTGCACTTGCCTTGTTGCGCGCATGGGTCGCCATAGATTCCAAATCTGAACGCGCTGGGAATCGGGAGTGGCTCAGTAAGTTATCTCCCATT
This sequence comes from Acidobacteriaceae bacterium, assembly GCA_003164255.1. Taxonomy (GTDB): domain Bacteria; phylum Acidobacteriota; class Terriglobia; order Terriglobales; family Acidobacteriaceae; genus Telmatobacter. The sequence goes on from PLST01000091.1 coordinate 846, forward strand.
TGCCTGCAAATGATTGAAGCGGCCTTGAAACAGAATGCCCCAGCGCTTCCCTGTGCGCAGTGAATTGGCGGTTTCCAGTGCAAGCGATTCTCACTTCATTCACGCGTGAGAATATACTGATCTGGCTCCCGATTCACCCAAACGATGCGGCCAGAACTGATCCGAGCCACCGACCTCCTCCACCAGGACACTCCCGAAGCTGTCGAGGAGGCGATCGGTTTACTTCAGAGCACGGTCTATTCGTTCAGCATGAAGGTCTGCGGCCATCCTGAAGATGCCGAAGACACCATGCAAGAGGTGCTCTCCCGTTCCATCAGGCACCTTGCCAAGATCCGGACCCCGCAGCAGATGGCCGTCTGGCTTTACACCGTGACCAGAAACCGCTGCTGGCGCATGCGCCGCAAGCCTGCACACGCTCCGGCACACTTTCTTTCGCTCGATGAGCTGATGCCGGACGCTGACGAACTGGGCAGGCTGCTTGAGGATGCCGCGGCAGACCCGGAAAGCAACGTCCTCGCCGCCGAGCAGCACCACCTGCTGCATCAGGCAATCCTCCGCATCCCCGCCACATTGCGCATCGTTCTCGTGCTCCACGATATGGAAGAGCTAACCACCGATCAGGTTGCGCAGGTTCTCTCGCTTCAACAGGGAACGGTGCGGATTCGCCTCCATCGGGCGCGTCTCAGCGTGCGCAAGGAGATGAGCCAGCTACTCAACGCCATTCCCGAGCTACCCAAACAAGCCAGACGCTCCGCAAGCAAGCCCGGGCGCGCCCGAGCCAACAGAGCGCGACGCCCGGCTGAATGCCGCGATCTGTTCGCCAATCTCTCCGAGTATCTCGACGGCCGCGTGGAACCATTGCCCTGCGAACAGATGCGCGAGCACATCGAAGCATGTCCGTCCTGCGTGGCGTTTCTGCGCGATCTGCGCACTGCCATCGATCGTTGCCGCTCCCTGGAGATCTCTTGCGATTCGGCCGTCGCACCGCGTCTGCGCGCCATCCTCACCAGGGAATACCTGCGCATGTTGGCGATCCCCGTCGACAAAAATGCTCCCGCCATGATGTAACGAATTGCCGCTCTCGTGGCTTTCTTCTTATGGAAGAGAGCGCCGCCATGGAAGTGAAGATCACACGTATCGTGGTGGACACCCGGTCAGGCTGAAGCCGCCAACTCACGGACGAAGAAGGCGCTTGAACTCCTCTTCAATCAAGTTCAAATCAGCTTCACCTCGGAACAGCGCCTGGACTTTGCCTTGGCGGTCGATCAAAAAAGCTAACGGGAGGCCGAGTACTCCTCCGTATAGTCTTCCGAGTTTGTCATCGCCCATCGCTACGGGGTAGTTTAGCCTCTGCTTTTCGTACATCTTTCGCGCCAGTTCCGGATCGTCGTCCATCGAAATGCCGATGATTTGCAAACCACGCGAGCCATATTGGGTTTGCCAGGCAACGAAACGAGGCATTTCAAGCTGGCAGGAATCACACCATGTGGCCCAGAAATCAAGCAATACAACCTTGCCCCGATAAGTGCGGAGATCCAGTTTCCGATGATGCAAATCGGTGCGTGCGAACTCCGGCGCTTTTCTGTGAAGTAACGAAGTTGCCGCTACCGGAGCCTGTGCAGTGCTCACTCCCACACAAAGGCACAAAAGCAGCTTCAGTGTAGATGAGCGGTGGAGTGTGGACGGCGCAATCCCTGCGCCTTTCGGATTGCCTGGCGCGCCTCGCAACCATCCCTCGTTAGTAGCCCTGTTCAACCGGGTATCCTTTGTCGGCCCAATCGGCGCCAAAATTGTCGGCTAGATAGAGGGCCTTCACATTGGTAAAACCCATGTCGCGTAATTTCGCATACGCTGGCCCAAGGTTCGGACAGCGATTCCAGGGGCAGCAGCCGCAATAAAGCACAATGAGCTTTTTCCGTGAAAGTGCATTCACGCGACTCTCAAGTTTCTCGATTCCTGCTGGCTGTGATCCCGGCCCCGCGTATTCCGAACCGGGGATATGCGCCTGGGCGAAGAGCATATGCGAGCCAACTTGCAAGATCAGAGGCTTGTCTTTATTTGTCGTTTGCAGCAGTTGGACCAACGCCTCCGGCTTCAGCAACTGAGCCTCTGGAATGGAAGACGCGCTTCCCGTGGGAACCGGGGTGAACTGCGCTCGGATCTGCGGCAAGAGAGAGAGAAAAGCAAACCCGAGAAGAGCGGCAGTCCCTGACCGCCCAACCAAGCCAATCTTCATGTTGCTCCTCCGAAGCGAGTTTAACCGATAAGGCCAGGCGCTCTTACTTTTCGATAACGGTGCAGTTTGAATTCAGGTGAGCAAGATTGACCATTCTTCATCAAATGCTCTTGCGTAAGATGGTTCTCCTCTGAGCATCCGTCAGATCTGCGCTTGGGGTAATCGGCGATGATTTCCAGGCCGGCAACGGGTCAAACGGTCCCTTCTCCGTGAAACGAAAGAAGAACCCAGTAGTACAGATCCTATTTCCTGCGATTTGTCTTCATTGTATACGATGCACTTTTTGTTGCCTGGGTATACAACTTAATTACGCTGTCTGCATCGATAGACTGTAAGGGCATACCGCAGCGAGGCATTATGCACGCAAGCATAGCATTGAGGGCACTCCAAATTTGCGTAATGGGAATGTGATGCGATTTGCCTGCGACACAGCACCGAGAGATCGCATGAATGTCGGCGCCGATACAGTCGCCTCAGCTGGTGGAGGGTTGCTCAGATGGCAACCAATCGGAATACGACAGCCTCTCAAAGACAAAAGTCAAACTGGCTTCGAGTGGTGCAGGTGCTGCTGGTCGCCACTTTTGTGGTGGCCGTTTATCTGCTCGGTCTAAGCATGGTGCATCACCGTTTCTTTCGAGGCAGCCGTGTTGACCAAAACGGCCATGTCAGGCAATAGCGGCTGCTGATGAGCGTACTTGCCGCGACTGGCTGGTCTTAGAAAATAGTTGAGCAACCTATTTGCGCATTTGTGCCGTCAAAGAGTTTGACGATCCTTCATGGGCCGGCACGGTCATGGGTTGCGTCAGCCGCATGGGTTAGACTTAGATCTGTATCCGGGTGAAAGTGCAACGTTGGAGTGCAACTCGGTCATTCAATCTCTTGGGGATCCTCGCGTCCCTGGGGCTGGCTGTGTGCGTGTTCGCGTGGGGTCTGCAATATAAGCTTTCCCTTTATGCTTCACCTCAGGCAGCTTCTCAAAAGATTTCACAGGCCAAGCTCCTATCCAGAAACGAGCGATCTGGAACAGTGGAAAGCCCCCTAATAGTTAAAACGAAAACCTCCAACAGGGTTAGCTACACCGTTCCTAGCGCCGTCTTCTTTGCTGTGTTGCTGGCCTTCAGCATCTTGAACCCACAAGTGTCAGGCCAGAGGGAAGAGCGCGCGAGCCGTTCGTGGCATCTTCGTCGCGCCGCATCGAATACCTTCTTCGTTCGCCCCCCACCCATCCTCGCCTAGTTGATCCTCCGCAGTTAATCCTGGTACATCCGGCACTGGCCAATTGGCGAGCTGTCGTGTGGAATCTTCTCCACCGGCGAATATGCGATAACCCATTGACCCACAGTCACAAGATGTCATTTACGAGGTGCAATCGAATCATGCGAAAGCAGACCTCCTTGATTCTCGCCATAGGATTGGCGTTTCCGGTGGTGGCCAGTCTAGTTGCCTGTCACACGCCGGATAGCAAATCAGCCGCAGCTGTTCCATCCGCAAAGGTCGCCACAGCGCAGCGGGGCGACATTTCGCATGTGCTGACGCTGGCCGGTCAGTTTCAGCCCTACCAAGTTGTGGATGTGCACCCAAAGGTTAGCGGCTACATGTCGCGCATCAATGTGGATATCGGCGACGTCGTTCATCAGGGCCAGACGCTGGCGGTCCTGGAAGTGCCGGAGTTGAAAGCGGAGTTGCAGCAAACAGTGTTTCAACTCCAGCAGAGCAAAGAAGAGATCGCGCAGGCGCAGCACGAGATCGATCGCGCCGAGGCGGTACACGCGGCTCTGCAAGCTGCGTCAAAACGGCTGAAGCACGCGGCCGAGGGAAGGCCGGGGTTGATTGCGCAACAGGAACTGGACGATGCACAGGCCAAGGATTTGTCGTCGGAGGCACAGGTAAACGCAGCTAAAGCTGCGATGGCGGCGGCGCAGGAACACGCGGGCGCAGCGCAATCGGACTATCAGCGCATCGCGGCGCTGGAAAACTACACCAACGTGACGGCGCCTCTGGACGGTGTTGTGATTTGGCGCTACGCGGACACTGGCGCGCTGATCCAGGGCGGCACCAATTCCAACGACCAGGCGCTTCCCATCGTGCGGTTGTCACAGAGCAATCTTCTCCGGCTGCGCATCCCGGTACCGGAGGACGATGTGAAATACGTCCATGCCGGCGGCCAGTTACAGGTGCGCGTGGATGCGATCGGCCGTTCTTTTACGGGAAAGATCGTGCGCTTTACGCGCGAAGTGAACTTCGAAACCCGGGCCATGGAGACCGAAGTGGATGTAGAGAACAAGGATCTGTCCATCGCGCCTGGGATGTACGCCAACACGCTTTTGCAACTGGGGCACGTGACAAACGTGGTGACGATTCCGGTGGAGGCGCTGGTGCTGAATGGGGAACAGGAAACGGTCTACGTTCTAGATGACAGCAATCGTATTCACATTCGCAACGTCGCCGTGGGTCTGCAGGGTTCGAAGCTCGCCGAGATCACCAGCGGACTCAACCCCGGCGACCGGGTGGTAGTAGGGGGGCAGGATAAGTACCAGGAGAGCGAAGAAGTGAGTCCGCTGCTCACCGCTTCGCCCGCCTCGGAGACCGTACAGGAGACGGGCGGCATGATCGACATGAAGGCCGAAACGAGCGATGGAGGCGCGCACTGATGCCGAAGTTTGCTCTCAGATTCCCCTACTTCATTATCATGCTGTGCCTGCTGGTGTCGCTTGTCGGAGCGGTCAACATCGCTCAGATGCCGGTGGATCTGTTCCCTAAAATCGACATGCCGGTGGTGGTGGTAGCCACGTTCTATAACGGGATGCCTCCAGAGCAGATTGAAGCCGACATAACGAATACGTTCGAGCGCTTTTTTACACTCGGCGCCAATATCGACCACAGCGAGTCACGTTCGTTGACTGGCGTGAGTCTGATCAAGATCTATTTCAAGCCTGGCACCGATCCCAATGCGGCGTTGAGCAACATCGCCAACCTGGCCATGGCCGATCTGCGCCGACTGCCGCCGGGGACGCTGCCCCCGGTGGTGTTGGGCATGGATGCATCGACGCAGCCTGTATGCCTGGTGACGCTGAAGGGTCAGGGACTGAACGAGACCAACCTGAAGGACTTGGCGCAGTTCCAGGTGCGCAACCAGATTTCGAATGTGCAGGGTGCGTCGGTGCCGCAGCCCTACGGAGGAACGTACCGTCAGATTCAGATTTACGTGGATCCGCTGAAGTTGGAAGCGCGTAACCTGAGCCTGAACGACGTGGTGACGTCGGTAAACAGCTCAAACCTGATTTTGCCCGCGGGCGATGTGCGCATCGGCTCCAAGGACTACAACATCTACGCCAACAGCCAGTTTCCCGATGCGAATTCGATGAACCAGATGCCGCTGAAGTCGGTAGGCAACTCATCGGTGCTGGTGGGCGACATTGGCAAGGCCATCGATTCCGGCGCACTGCAATACAACATTGTACGTATCGACGGACAGCGCTCGGTTTACGTGCCAGTCTTCAAGCAGGGCGGCGACAGTAACACCATCACCATCGTGAACGGGATGAAAGCCGCGATCAAGCATCTGGTTGACATTCCTGAGTCGCTGAAAACGGCGGTCGTCTTCGACCAGTCGGTCTTCGTCAAGCTGGCGATCAAGAATGTTTCCAAAGAAGCGCTCATCGGACTCGTGCTGACCGGGGTGATGATTCTT
>PLST01000362.1 GCA_003164255.1 Acidobacteriaceae bacterium
GCATAATCATGCAGCTCGTCCAAAACCAGCTCGCCATGGACTGCGTCCGGAACAACGGTCCTGTACAGGATGTACCCATACGCCTGATCGAGGTCCTCCATGGTCAACGGCTGCTCTGAACGCACCGGCTCTGGCAGGTTTTGCCACAGCGACGCGGCCTGCCTGAAACCCGCCGGCGCTACTGCCACGGCCGGGTCAACCGCCGGAATCGGCGGCGGCGTGATGCCCGTATTCTTCGCAATCACATCACGAAACAACGCGAACTTTGCCGCAGGCCGTCCGCTCTCGTCGAGTGGCGCGTCGTAGTCGTAGCTCGTCACGTCGGGCTCGTAGTTTTTCCCGTTGCTGTTGGCGCCGTTCATCCAGCCAAAGCTCGTTCCGCCGTGAAACATGTAAATGCTGATGGAGTAGCCCTGGGAAAGAATCCAGTCCAGCTCATCCGCCTGTTTCTTTGCATCCGTGGTGTGATGTTTCTCGCCCCAGTGATCGAACCAGCCTGCCCAATACTCGCCATTCATGAAGGGGCCTTCGGGCCGCAATTGATGCAGCTTTGCGAACTCCTTCTTCGCTTCGCCCGGACCAAAGTTGATCACCGCTGGCAGTTCAGGCAGCGAGCCTTTGGTTAACTCGTCTGCCCCGTCGGCCGTGTACAGCATCGCCTTGTCAAACCCGGCGTCGAGCAGCACATGCTGAATCTGTTCCATGTACGCGTGGTCATCGCCGAACGATCCGTATTCGTTCTCCACCTGCACCGCGATAATCGGTCCGCCATTGCCGATCTGCAGGGGAGCAAGTTCCCGCCCGAGCCGCATGAGCCAGCGCTTTGCGGGAGTCATAAACTTCGGATCGGAGCTGCGAACCACGATGTCATGATCCCTTAACAGCCATGCCGGATAGCCGCCAAACTCCCACTCCGCGCATACGTAAGGGCCCGGCCGCAGAATCACGTAGAGCCCCTCGCTCTGCGCCTCGCGGATAAACTCGGCCACATCCCGCTGGCCCTTGAAGTCGTATTCGCCCGGTCGCAATTCATGTTCGTTCCAGAAAACGTAGGTCGTGATCGTGTTCAGTCCCATCGCCTTGGCCATGCGCAGCCGGGCACGCCAGTACTCACGCGGAATCCGCGGATAATGCATCTCGCCTGAGATGATGCGAAAGGGCCTGCCGTCCAGCATGAACTTCCCGTCTTCAGCGCGGAACGAGTGCGGCGCCTGCTGTGCCGGACAAAAAGCTACTGCAAGACCAATAACCAAGATAAGAGCGAACTGCCTGAATGCATTTTTCATAAAGGTTGATGCCCAAAATGGAGCCATGGTTCCTTTCGTGCCTCTTTGTCGCGAAACCAATTGGCCTGACATGGGATTGGTCTGTTCCATTTCGCGCCGCTCTCCATCATAATCTGCTCGGCCCGAGGAATCTGGCAAACTTCGCCGCCAATCCTGACACCTCCGAAGCATACCCGTAGTAGACTTCCCTTTACGGCAGTGCCGCACGAGGTTCCCGGGGGCCCTGCCGTACTCCGGCGTAACACCGGTTTAGTTTCCAGCTGAGAAGGGGAGATTGCTTCATGCAGATCGTGTTCGCCGCTTCAGAATGTGTGCCCTTTGCCAAGACCGGAGGTCTGGCTGACGTGGTGGGCGCCCTGGCTCCTGAAATGGTGAAGTTGGGGCATGAAGTCACCGTCTACCTCCCGTTTTATGCGCGCGTGAGGCGGCACATCGAGGGCGAGCCGCAGTTTGCGGCGCGCTCCATCACCATTCCATTCCAGTCCTACAATCGCTTCGTCGGCATTGTCGATGGGGGCAAGCGCGACGGCGTTCGCTATTACTTCGTCGATTGCCCCGAGCTCTTTGATCGCCAGGAGCTCTACGGCACCAGGACCGGCGATTATCCTGACAACAGCGAGCGCTTCGGCCTGTTTTGCCGGGCCGTTCTTGAATCCTGCAAACTGCTCGGCGTCCCCGACGTGTTTCACATTCACGACTGGCAGGCTGCGCCCATCGCCATCTACCTGCGCACCGTCTATGCCTCCGATCCGGCGTTGAAATCGGCTGCTGTCGTCATTACCATCCACAACGCCGGCTATCAGGGAAGTTTCCCGCCCACCACCACCGAACAGCTTCTGCTCCCCTGGGACATCTTCACCATGGACAAGGTGGAGCAGTTCGATCACTTCAACTTCCTCAAGGGTGGATTGGTCTACTCCGACATTCTCACCACGGTGAGCAAAAAGTATGCTGAGGAGATTCAGACGCCGGAGTTCGGTGAGCAGCTGGACACTGTGCTGCGGGCCCGTGCAGCCGACTTGCGCGGCATCCTCAATGGCGTTGACTACGACAAGTGGGACCCGTCGACCGACGGCAACCTTGCCGCGCACTATTCAGCTGACGATCTGACCGGAAAGCTTTCCTGCCGCACCGATCTGCTCCATGCCTTCGGCCTTGAAAAAATCGAAGACACCTCGCCTGTGATCGGGATCGTCTCCCGGTTTGCCACGCAGAAGGGCTTTGACCTGGTACAGCAGATCGCCGGCCAGCTCTCTGATCGCGACGTCGCCGTGGTGGTCCTCGGCAGCGGCGAGCCCATTTACGAAAAGTTCTTCCGCGATTGGGCCTTCTGGCACCAGGGCAATGTGGCCGTGCAGATCCGCTACGACGATGCGTTGGCACACAAAATTGAAGCCGGCTCCGACATCTTTCTCATGCCGTCAAGGTACGAGCCCTGCGGCCTCAATCAGATTTATTCGCTCAAGTATGGAACTGTGCCCGTGGTCCGCGCCACCGGCGGACTCGACGACACCATTGAAGAGTGGAACCCCGAGCGGGGAACCGGAACAGGATTCAAGTTCTCTGTCTACGAAGCGCCGGAACTGCTCGCTGCGATTGACCGCGCGCTTGAAGCTTTCAAGAATCGCAAATCTTGGCAGCGCCTCATGCTCAACGGAATGGCGCGCAACTATAGCTGGAAGCAGCCTGCACGCGAATACGCCGCCGTCTACCAAGAAGCTGCAAACCGCCGCGCATAAAGCGAATTTTGTAGCGCCGCTCTCCAGAGCGGCCGTCCTGCGGGTCTCCAGACCCGCACCATACGCGTCTGGCGGCTGGAAAGCCGGGTGCCCTCGGTGCCTCGCACCTGGGCACCGGGGATCGGAACAAACTTAGTTGTGCTTGCCCTTCCACTCCGAGTACGGTCCCTGGAAGTCCTCAATTCCGTCCGGAGTGAAGCTCCACAGGCGCGTGGCCACTTCGTCAATCAGGTCGTGGTCATGGGTGACCAGCAATACGGTGCCTTCGTAGCGCTGCAGCGCTATGTTGAGCGCGTTGATCGCTTCCAGGTCGAGATGGTTGGTCGGCTCGTCGAACACCAGGAAGTTCGGCTTGGTCAAAATCAGTTTGCAGAACACAAGCCGAGCCTGCTCGCCGCCTGAGAGAGCCTTGGTGGGCTTCTCGCCTTCTTCACCGGAGAACAGCATCTGTCCCAGGATCCCGCGAATCTCTTCCACATGCGCCGCGGGGTTCCAGCGATGCAGCCACTCCGCCACCGTGAGCCCGTGCTCGATGGTCGCGCCAATGTCTTGCGGAAAGTATCCGATCTGCGCTTCGTGCCCCCAGAACACCGAGCCTGAGTCGAGTTCGAACTCCTTGTCCGCCAGGCCCGGATACGTCGACAGAATGCTCTTCAGCAGCGTCGTCTTTCCCGCGCCGTTGCGGCCCATCAGGCAGATCTTTTCGCCGCGCAGTAAATTCGCCGTAAAGCCGTCAAGCACCTTTTGCTCGCCGTACAGCTTGGTCAGGTGCTTGAACTCCAGCACGTGTTTGCCGCTGGGCCGCGTCTGGTCAAAGCGAATGTAGGGGCGCTGAATGTTCGAGCGGGCCAGGTCATTGGTCTGCAGGCGCTCCACTTCCTTGCGTCGGCTGGTCACCTGCGATGACCGCGTTCCCGCCGCAAAGCGCGCTATAAAGTCGTTCAACTGCGCAATCTTCTTTTCGCGCTGCGCGTTCTGCGCCTCCAGCGTTGAGCGAATCTGCGTCTTGGCCATCACCATGTCGTCGTACCCGCCCGTGTACACAATGATGGTTTGGTAATCGATGTCCGCGGTATGCGTGGTCACCGAGTTCAAAAAATGCCTGTCGTGCGAAATCGCAATCAGCGTTCCGTCGTAGTTCTGCAGAAAATCCTGAAGCCAGTGGATCGAATCAAGATCCAGATAGTTGGTCGGCTCGTCCAGCAGCAGCGCTTCCGGCTTGCCAAACAGCGCCTGCGCCAGCAGCACGCGCACCTTCTGTCCGCCCTGCAACTCGCCCATCTTGCGCTCGTGGATCTCGTCCGGAATATCCAGTCCCTGCAGCAGCACAGCCGCGTCCGACTCCGCTGTGTACCCGTCCTCGTCCCCGATCACGCCTTCCAGTTCACCCAGCCGCATTCCGTCGGCGTCAGAAATCTCAGGCTTTTCGTAAATCCGGTCACGCTCTTCAAGGGCCGCCCACAGTGGCTTGTTGCCCATGATCACCGTGTCGATCACGCGATATGCGTCAAACGCGAACTGATCCTGCCGCAACACGCCAAACTTCCGCGGCCGAACTACCGTGCCCTTTTGCGCATCCAGGTCGCCGGTTAGAATCTTCATGAAGGTGGACTTGCCCGACCCGTTGGGCCCGGTCAAACCGTAGCGGCGCCCCTGGACAAAACTCACGCTTACGTCCTCAAACAAGAGCTTCGAGCCGTAGCGCATCGTAACGTTGCTGACACTGAGCATGTTTTCTTTGATTCCTGTATGAATTTCCTGCCGAATCGCGCTCTCCGCAACCCGGCAAAGGCCGCATGGCCCGGTCATGGCTTGGTTGCACGAGAGATTTTCAGGAGCGGAACACGTGTGTCCTGCTTGAGAATGTCGACTCTTCTAGTTTCTCATATGTTCCGGGTTTCCAGCCCCAAGGGCGGAAACCTGCGGCAGCGTTGCGCCTATCATCGAAAAGCGCCGCGTCTTCCGTCAAAAGTGGTCGAAGTTCAGCCAAAACTCAGCCAGAGCGCATCTCAGGCTGGTTACGGCGCAGCCGCGAACTTTCCGCCCTTCGCATAAAGCCAGTCTGTACCCGCCTGTGGATTGTTCGGATCCTTCACAACGTAGAGCAGAACCGTTGTGGGCGCGAAGCACTGACGGTAGATCAGCCCCATGCCGGCGCCGTAGTTTGGCTTCATCAGGTTGACGCTCAGGTTGAAATAAGCCGGAGGATTGTCGATCTTGACCATGCCATTGTGCGCCTGGTTGGTAATCTCATGAACCCCGCCGCCCGCATAGCTCTGCGAACCGTCCCTCGCCATACCGAACTCGTAATGCGGCGGATTCGGATTGTTCTGGTCGTATGTCGTGTCAATAGCAAATTGCAGCCGGTTGGTGATCGGAGTCATCGTCTTCGCCGTCACAACACGCACCAGAATCGAGCAAGTATTTGCCGACCCCGGCCCATAGATCGCATTCACGTAGTTGTCCGCGCTGTCTCCCGTCTCATCGGCAATCAGCTCAGCCGGAGTCGGCGCCGGATGCACGCCCGCGCAGGCGGCCGGCAACTTGAGCAACTGCGCGTCAGGCGCCGCGAGCGTCACTTTGCGGATATCGACCATCGTCATTGGAGCAGCGCCGGGCGGAGTCATCATCGCGCGCATCACAAGGTTGTCTTTTTTGTCGAGCCACGCTTTCACGTTGCCCTGCGGAGAATTTTGCGCGTACACCTGGGTCGAGATACCCGCCACCATCTCAGTTCCCGCTGGCTTCAAATCTCCCTTCGCAATGCCGCCGGTCACTTCCGCCGTCATCGCAAACGGATCGCCCCAGTCTCCTGAAAATCTCCCCGCCCCGCACTGGATCGGCGATGCCTTCGGATCCCACGAATAAGTCACGCCTGCCTTCAGGTCATAGAGTGTTGTCGAGCTCTGCGTCGGGCGAACCACTGCAATCACAGCGGTGTCGCCGTTGCGATAGACAGTCATGGTTCCCGGGTCGGGAGCGCCCATGGCTTCCGATATCGTGTAGGCAGTTGGCGGCGT
>PLST01000626.1 GCA_003164255.1 Acidobacteriaceae bacterium
CTCTCGCCTTCGAGCGTTCCTTTCTTTCCGCTTGTGCGGTCGGGGCGTAAAAACCCTTGCGCTGGCCAGTTGTCTGACGGCGGCGGGTGCGTGGTCGCAGGATCAGGCTCAGACGGCTTCGAACCAGCCTGCGAATCCGACCAATCCCACCCCGGCGCAGGCAAAGCCCCCCACATTGACCACCACCATTACCGTCCNNGGCACGCTCGATGGCGCGCCGCTCAGGGAAGCGCCTCTTTCCGCTACCGTTGTCACGCGGGATCTCCTCAGCGACCAGGTTTCGCGCGTGCTCTCCGATGTAGTCAAGAATGATGCTTCGGTTGGCGAAGACTACGCGCCAGTGGGCTACTACGGCGACTACNNGCAGAGCGTCGAGTTTCTCAAGGGCGTAGCGGGTGTAGAAAGCGGCGTGGCTTCGGCCGGCGGTCTCATCGACTACGTCACCAAACGGCCTGTGGTTATCAAGGCTCTCGATCTGGCCACCGACCATCGCGGCAGCGCGTATGGAGCGGTCGATCTGGGCAGATTGTTCGGCAGTCAAAAGCAGGTGGGCACACGCCTGAATCTGGCCGGCGAGCGAATGCAGAGCTACGTCAACGGAGCCGATGGGTGGCGTGCGATGATGGCGGGAGCTGCCGACTGGAAGATCTCACCGAAGGCAACCCTCAAGAACGACCTTGAGTTTCAACACAAAGTTGAGCGCTCCGTTTGCGGGTATCAACTTCTCGGCGGCGACGCCGTGCCCAACATGAGCCTCGTCCATCCCTCGACGATGCTTGGATTTCAATCTTGGGAGCGGCCGAACACCTTTGACACCTTCAACGCCGGCACTCGTCTTGACTACGATCTCGGCCCTTCGTGGAAGGCATTTGCTGCTGGCAGTTACAGCCATTCGCTCATCGACGACAACGTAGTCTACGCCTACGGCTGCTACTACGAGGCGGACTGCAACACGGGTTCGGCGCCGGAGCCATGGTTCTTCGCTCCTGACGGAACCTACGATATTTACGACTATCGAAACCCCGGTGAACGGCGCATCGACGCTGAAGGCGAAGCCATGGCGACCGGGCGCGTGAAGACCGGCGCAATCTCACAGGACCTTGCCGCTGGTGGCGAGCTTTTTGTGCGCAGCGTGCAGCAGCCCGGCTTCAATACCGTTGCCGAGCCCTACGCATCGAACGGCGTCGTGCAGGATGGCGCGGTCTACACCTACGTAGGTTCCGAGAACATCTATCAGCCCATTGCTCCAGTCGATCTGGCCACAGCAGAGGCGCCCTTTGAAGCCGCAGGGCCGAGTCGCCTCTGGGAAGACAGCCATCAGGCAGCAGCCATTGTGCAGGATCGCGTTCATCTTCCCGGGCGAGTGCAGCTGATTGCGGGCGGGCGATTCGACTCACTCCACGATCACAACTACTCCGCCTACGCGAGCTGCTCCGATTTTTCCATTCCCGGTAATTGCGATCCTCAGTTGACCAGCAAGCTTGTCTGGCTGCCCACCTACGCGGCCACTTTCAATCCCATCGACAAACTCACGCTGTACGGAAACTACGGCGTGCTTTTGTCACTGGGCCCGCAAGGACCCTTCTGGACCGATAACGGCAGCCAGTTTCTTGCGCCGTTCTTTTCAAGGCAAGTTGAAGTCGGAGCGAAATTCGAGCCCAGCCAGCGGATTCTTCTGACGAGTGCAATCTACCGCATGCGCTCGCCGTTCTTCTATCCCAAAATCCTTGCCGGTCCTGACAGCTTTTGCCCCAGCGGCGTCGCGGGAGACCAGTGCTTTGAGTCGGAAGGCCGTGAAACGCACGACGGCATCGAATTCAGCGCTGAAGGCAAGGCCGCGAATTGGCTTCGCCTCACGGCTTCACTCGCTGCGATCAGTGGTATCTCAACCAACACGGGGACGCCTGCCTTCGATAACAAGCAGGTGATCAATTTGCCTCGTGTGCGGACGACGTTCTTTGCCGATCTGGCTGTGCCCCACGTGCGCGGTCTCAGTTTGATGCCCGGCTGGGGATACACCGACAGCAAGGAGGCCACGCGCGACGACGCCGTTCGCGTTGGCGGTTACAACCTCTTCAACCTTGGCGCTCGCTATACACCCGGAGGCGAGCAGGGCCACGTAACCGTGCGCATATACGCTGACAACATTACCGACAAGCGCTACTGGAAAGACACCGGCGCCAACTACGGCGATACCTTCATCCATCTGGGTGCGCCCACAACGGTCCGCCTCTCCGCCCATTACACTTTCTAGGATGACCGCTTGGGCGAAGGATGACCTGCGAATGCGCGCGAGCCAAAAAGTACATGGTATGGACGGCACGCTGGTCCCTCCCGACTGGCCACCGCTGACGCTTGCCGAAGTGCGCGCGTTGCTCTCGCGCTTTCCCGCTCTCAGTGAACCGATAGAGATCGTCTCGACCAGCCCGCGACCGCTCTCTGCCGCCGGAGTCATCAGCACATCCAGTGGCCGCGTCTTCGTCAAACGCCATCACCTTACTGTGCGCGATCCCGAAGGATTGCGTGAGGAACACCGTTTTCTTGCGCATCTTTTTCATGCGGGAGTTCCGGTTCCGCGAGTCTATGCCTCGGTGAACGGCCACACGGCAATCCAGATCGGCGAGTGGACCTATGAAGTCCACGCCACGCCGGAAGGCGTCGATCTCTATGAGGATGCAATCTCGTGGACGCCCTTCCGCACTTCTGCTCACGCGTATGCGGTGGGGCAGGCACTGGCGCAGCTTCATCTTGCATCCAGGGAGTTCGTAGCTCCGCGTCGCAAAACGCAACCGCTTGTCGCGAGCTTCACGATCTTCGCTGCGCCTGACCCGGTTCGCGAGCTGGACCGCTATCTTGAGGCGCGCCCGGCATTGGCTACAGATGCGCCAGTGCGCGATCATGGCCGGCAGGCGCTCGAACTGCTGGCGCCTTTCCATGCGCAGCTCCAGCCGCTTCTCCCGTTCCTTCCGCCGCTGTGGACGCACAACGACCTGCACTCGTCCAATCTGTTCTGGAGCGACACCAGCGATAGCGCGCAGGCTACGGCCATCATCGACTTCGGCCTCGCCGACCGCACCAACGCCGTCCACGATCTCGCGCACGCTATTGAGCGCAACATCGTCGAGTGGCTCGTGCTGGTCAACGATCCTGCGCATCCTGACAATGTGCCGATTCATCTCGATCATCTGTCTGCGCTGCTCGACGGCTACGAATCCATCCGCCCCCTCTCCGCGGAAGAGGCCGCTGCCCTGGCGCCCATGACTACCCTCTGCCATGCGGAGTTCGCGCTTTCTGAGGCGGACTATTTTCTTGGAGTGCTTCACTCTCAAGACAAGGCGCAGATGGCTCACGATGGATGGCTCGTTGGCCACGCGCGTTGGTTTGGCAGCAACGCCGGCAAGCACCTGTTGAAAGCAATCGAGCAATGGGCCGGGTCGCGCAGTCGTCGCCCGATGGAAGCAGGCAAGCCATGAACTGGCCTGCGATCGCAAACTATTTAGCGGAGCACGGACTTGAGATTGTAGGCACCGTTACCACAATTCTCGGCATCTGGCTCACGACGCGCCGCGTGCTCCTTTGCTGGCCTGTGGTGCTTTTGGCGGATGTGCTTTACCTGGTAGTTTTCTATCGGGCGCGCCTGTTCTCTGACGCGCTCCTGCAAATCTTTTTCGTGGTCTTCACGCTTTATGGCTGGTGGCACTGGTGGCGGGGAGTGGTTGAGGAGGGCGAAGTTCGGGTGGTTCCTTTGCCTTTGCGCGGCTGGCTGGCCGGGCTGGCGGCAGGCGCCGTGGGATCTTTTCTTTTGGGCTGGCTGATGGTGCGCATTGGCGCAGCGTTGCCTCACTTGGATGCCGCGCTCACCAGCTACTCGCTTGTCGCCAGCTGGTGGCAGGCGCGCAAACACATCGCCAGCTGGTGGCTCTGGATTGCGGTCGACCTCATCTACATTGGCGAGTATATCTACAAGGATCTGAACACGACGGCTGCTCTCTATGCGGTTCTTGTTGGTCTGGCCGTACTCGGGCTGCGCGACTGGCGCCGCGCCCCGGTAACTGCCTAAATTGCCGCCTGCACCACGTTCTCAAGAGGCTCGCCCTTCAAATAGCGGCGCACTTCACCGCTCGCCGTGCGCATGCCGCGCAGCGAAAACTCCTTGCTCGACCCGCCAATGTGTGGCGTGATCATCAAATTCGGGCAGCTCCAAAGCGGATGCACCTCCGGAAGCGGTTCAGGATCGGTTACATCGATTGCCGCCCGAATCCGGCCTGAATGCAACGCTTCCACCAACGCCTCTGTGTTCACGATTGGCCCGCGCGCGGCGTTCACCAGCAAAGCTCCCTGCTTCATCAAACGGAGTTGACGGCTGCCGATCAAATCCTTTGTCTCATCGGTCGAAGGCAGAATCAGCACCACCACATCGGCCCGGGGAAGCAGAGTGTCGAGTTCGCTTACGGCGCGAACCTGTTCCGCGCTGCGCGCCGTGCGCGCAATCCGCATCACATGCGTATGGAAAGGCGTCAGCATACGCTCGATCTCCTTGCCAATGGAGCCGTGGCCCACCAGCAGCACCGTCTTGCCCGTCAGTTCCTCGAGCATCACGGGAGGATAAATGGGCCGCTTGTCGCCTGTGATCTCCGCGTAATGGCTGGGAGCCTCGAAGCGCCGCTTCCACTTGCCCTCCCGCTGAATCTCGTAGTACATCGGGAAGTATTTGAGCATGGCCAGAATTGCGCCGAGAGTCCATTCTGCCGTGCAGATGTTATGCGCGCCGCGCGCATTGCAGATGGTCACATGCGGCCCCACCAGCGGCGGTATCCACTCAGTACCCGCCATAAGTGAAAGCACGAGCCGCACGCCCCGCAGCCATGGCCAGGCGAGCGCAGCCCGGTTTGCATAAGGATTCGGAATCCACACATCGATTTCGATCTCGCGATCGGGGGGATCCTGAATCGCGATCATCTCTACTCCCTCGGGAAAATCGCGAAGGAGCTCGACCGGCAATATCTCTGGATATCCAATTCGTAGCATGAGTATTGAGAGTGGCCAGCGTGGGAAGCGACCGTGCATCTATGCTACCGCAGCAGTAGCGCACCCTGCACTCATTACTGCGGATCGGCGTAACTGTGAGAAAATTCAACCCGGATCACACCCATGCGGCTTCGCCTCAAAAAAACGCATTCCCAGCAGCAACTTGCTGTCAAGCTACGCGTTGAGCCGGAGCACTCCACCTTACTCACATGGGAACGCCGGCGCCTTCTCATTCATGCCGCAAAGACGGCGCTGGCCGCTGCGCTTTGCTGGTGGCTGGCCATGCGCTTCGGCCTGCACGACGGCTATTGGGGTTCCATCAGCGCCATTATTGTTCTACAGTCCGATGTGGGTTCCACAATAGGCGCCTCGCGCGAGCGGCTGCTTGGCACGTTGATTGGCGCCCTGCTGGGCTTCTCCTTTTCGCTCTTCGGGCCACTGCTTGTCAGCTACATTCTGGCGATCCTGGCCGCAGTCATCGTCTCCGGCTTGCTTGGCTTCCGCAACAGCTCGAGACTGGCCTGCGTCACCATCACCATTATCATGCTGGTGCATAAAGAAGGCCCACGCTGGGGTCTGGCCTTCGATCGCGTGGGCGAAGTGCTACTCGGCATCATCGTCGCTTTGGCTGTCACCACGTTCGTTCTTCCTGACCGCGCCCGCCTGCGTCTGCGCGACGGCCTTGCCCAGGAGTTTCTCTTACTGGGAAGCCTGTTTGAGGCAATCCTCGAAGGATTTCGTGGAGCGCCTTCGCCCCACCTGGCGGATTTGCGGGCCGACGTCGAAGCCCTGGTGCGTGTGAACAGCACGCTCCTCGAGGCCGCGCGCAATGAGCCCTCCGGCGGACCCGGATGGCGCGAAGGCCTCGTCATGCTTTCGCAATTCGGCCATTCCATCTTTGATGCTTTGCTGGCATTGCAGTTTTCGGTCGAGGGCAGCCGCGAAGATGGATTTGCCCTGCAACTGGAGCCTGCGCTCGGAAAGCTGGCCGTGGATATTCGCTCAGGCTTCCATCACGTGGCGGCCTGCATTCACAAGTGGCAGTTCGCCGCTGCCCCGCCGAACATCAATCTTGAGCAGGACATCGCGGACCTTGAAGCGCGTATGGATGTTGTGCGCCACACCGGGATAGGCTTCTCGCAGAACGAGATCTTGCGAGCCTATGCTGTTCAGCTTCACCTCAAGCAAATCGCGCGGCTGCTGCGCGCCTCGCGTGTTGAGACCAGCCAAGCCGTCGGCGA
>PLST01000118.1:0-1651 GCA_003164255.1 Acidobacteriaceae bacterium
CTGCGGGAACGGTGCTGCTCAAGCACACGCGGCGCGTGCAACAGATTATGACAAAGGCCGAGCAGGAAATTGCTGCTCTCACCGGAGAACATGCCGGCCAGCTCACTCTCGGCGCTTCCACCACCATTGCGCAGTACGTTCTGCCGCGCCTGCTCGGCGAGTTTCGCGCGGAGAATCCCCGCGTTTTGCCCACGCTGCTGAGCGGCAATACCGAACACATTGTGAACGCTGTAAGGGAAAAGAAAATTGCGCTCGGATTCATTGAAGGACCGCCGCGAACCCGAGACGTGCGCACCGAACCCTTTCTGCGCGACGAAATTTTGCTCATAGCGCCCGCCGCGCACGAGTGGACGGAACGGGGTTCAATAACATGCGCCGATCTTGTTTCGGCTCCGCTACTGATGCGCGAACGCGGATCAGGCACCCGCAGAATTACGGAGATGGCTCTGGAGCGGCAAGGGATCAAGCGCCGCGCGCTTCAGATTGTGATGGAACTCGATTCCACAGAAGCGATCAAATCGGCCGTGGAAGCAGGCCTCGGAGTGGGGTTCGTCTCGCGCTGGGCAATTGCCAAGGATCTGCGCCTGGGGCACAGCTTCAAGATCGTTGAGATTAAAGGCCTGCGCATCCACCGCGATTTTCTGCTCGTCACCGCGAAGGGCCCCGAACCGCAAGGCCTGGCCCAGGAGTTCCGCAGGTTCCTTGCTGCGCGCGCCGGGGCGAGGCGGGCCGCAGTCAAGCCTGAGAAACCAACCCGCATACAAAGGGCGCCAACAGCCGATAAGCGCGGCTAATGCCCCATCATTCGTTCTGCTTGGACGTAAAGGCTCATCCAACCGCACACTGAATATGTGTCCAAAGCCCTCTTCTTCGCCGGTCTGATCCTCGCTGCCACAGGTTTTGTTTCCCCGCCAGTCGCGCTGGCCGGCGGCCTTGTCTTCGGATTCTCATTCGTCCACCCGTTCAACTTGGAATCCAAGCGGCTCGCCAAATTCCTATTGCAAGCCTCCGTCATCGGCCTTGGCTTCGGCATGGATCTCCATGAGGTGATCAGCGTCGGCCGCTCCGGATTCGTCTACACGGCAATCAGCATCGCCTTTGCCCTGTCGCTGGGATGGGCACTGGGCAAGTTTCTCAAAGTGAGTCGCGGAACTTCTTTCCTGATCTGTGCAGGCACCGCCATCTGCGGCGGCAGCGCCATCGCCGCCATCGCGCCCATTACCGATGCCGGCGAAGAAGAGATTGCGGTCTCGCTGGGCACAGTTTTCGTTCTCAACTCGGTCGCCCTGCTGACCTTTCCTCTCATCGGAACTCTGTTGCACATGACGCAAACCCAGTTTGGCTTGTGGTCGGCGCTCGCCATTCACGATACAAGCTCCGTGGTAGGCGCAACCGCCAAGTTTGGCGCCCTGGCACTCGCCGTCGGCACTACGGTCAAGCTGGCGCGCGCCCTTTGGATTGTGCCCATCTCCATGGGAACCGCCTTGGCCAGGAAAAGCAGCGCGCGCGTGCAATGGCCGTGGTTCATTCTCTTCTTCTGCTTTGCGGCCGTCGCCAATACCTATTTGCACACCCTTCAACCGGCTTACCCGATCCTGAAGCATCTCGGCGTGATTGGCCTTACCGTGACGCTCTATCTGATTGGCACAGG
>PLST01000118.1:1687-4723 GCA_003164255.1 Acidobacteriaceae bacterium
CGGCTCCGGCACATTTTATTTAGAAGATAATCTTGGCTACAAACTGCCACACACGCTGCGCGCCAACTGTAGACGGTGAGTTGACTGTGCCCGTGCTGCTGCTTGTAGCAGTAATTTGTCCGAAGGTTCCCGAAGAAGCGCTCGTTGTGGGGTTGGCAAGGTTGGTGTGATTCCAGGCGTTAAAGGCTTCTGCCTGGAGCTGGCCGTGAACGCGATGATCGCTCAGAAAGTCCTTGAAGAGCGAAATGTCCGTGTCCTCGTAAGCAGGACCGCGCAGAGAGTTGCGCGGCACGTTGCCGAAGGACTGGACGTTGCCATTTGCCGAGGGGATTGGGTTCTTCGCAAAGGCCGCGGGATTGAACCACGCCGAGAGCTTTGTCGCGCCGGCGGGACGAGCAATGGGTTGACCAGTGTACACCGCGTAGTCGTTGCCTATGCCGGAGAGCGAGTTGTCCACACCGCTAGTGATGGTTAGAGGCAAGCCGCCTTGCGAAACAACGATGGCGTTGACCTGCCAACCATTGGCCAGAGCACTCGCCGGGCCGGTCACGTGGAAGTGGGGCAGCGGATAGTTGACCGATGAAGTGAAGCGCACTGCCTGGTCAAAGTCGGCCACACCGCGAGCGCTATTCAGGTTGAATGGATTCGGCGGACCGGTCTGGCCTTCGGTTCCCGACGAGCCGTTATCGATGGTCTTCATCCAAACCACGTTGGAAAGCAGCGTGAGCCCATGAGCGGAGCGGCGCGTCACGTTGAATTCCAGCGCATTGGTCTTTTCCCAGTTCCAGGCGTCGGCCAGTTCCACCGCGCCCAACCCCGAGAAGAGCCTGCGCGTGTTTTCGTTGCCCACCGTATCGGCAGGATTATCGCTCGCGTTATAAATTGCCGGATTGAATTGCCGCGATGCCATCACGTGCTCCGCGTGGTTGCCCACGTAGCCCACGTTGAAGGCGAATCCGTGCGTCAGATCCTGCTCGATGGTGAAGTTATAGGCCTGTGTATACTCCACGTGCGAGGCGGGATTGAGAACACCGCCCGCGAGGGGTTTCAGGAACGTGTAGCTCGCGAATTGCGATGGAGTGACGTGGCCGCGCGGGAAGGGATCGCCACCGGCGTATCCGGTATAGACGTTATCCCACTGCGGCGGGTTAGGAATGTTGAGGTAAAGGTCCACAGGCTGCATGGCATCGGTTCTTTGATAGAGCAGTCCTTCCGGGAATCCGTAGAAGATGCCGTACGCTCCGCGCGCCACCGTCTTGCCGTTGCCGAATAAGTTGTACGCAAAGCCTGCGCGTGGCGACATGTCCTTGAAGTTGTTCTTGAACACCGAGTTCGATAGGCCGGTATCGCCGACGAACCACATGCCTTTTGGCGCTCCGGGAGCGATCGCCGACTGGAAGCTGGGATTGGCCAGGTTAAAGCCCACCAGCGTACCGTTTTTGTCGATGGGCGGCATCCATGGATCCCAGCGTAGTCCAAGATTCAGGGTCAACCGCGACGTCACCTTCCAGTCATCCTGCACGTAAAGTGACGGACGGAGCTCGCGCAAATACGCCTTGCGCCCGTTGTCCTGGTAGAAGCTGGACTCGTAGCCCGTGTAGAAATCAGCGAATGCGTTGCCGCTCTTCGTGAATCCAGACGGCAACGTCGTGCCTCCAGGCGCCTGCGTGCGCGCACCATTGAAGGTATTGTCGCCCGGCGTGTAAGAGTAGTCGTCCATGTCGATGCGCGACCTTTCCATGTCGCCGCCCATGGTCAGCGTGTGCTTGTGCACCAGCTTGACGATCTGGGCGTGTAGATCGAACGTGGTCGAATCCTGCGTGAGAGCGCCTCCAGAGAAGATGTTGATATTGGTCAGATTATCGCGTACGCCCGGGAATGGGACCAGGTTCTCTGTCGGGCTGCCATAGGGGACGCCCGTTTGCCCGAGTTGGAAATCGGTCTTAAGACCCGGCGCTTCAGGAATCTGCGTACGCGCCCCGCGGTAGAAGCCAAAATACACCGCGCCCGTGAGCGTGGGCGAGAAGACGTGCGCCTCGCTGAGCGTCAGCGACTGGTTGCGGAAAAGGTTCGCCGCATAAAAGCCCAGAGGGGCCGTGAACGGACGCTGGAAGTTGTCCTGGTTGTAGAAATACCGGCCGCTGATATGGTCGTTCTGGCCGATAGCGTAATCGAGGCGAGCGAGGTATTGCGTGTTGTCGATGTTGTTGTTCGTGCTCGTGGTCAGGGTGTTATAAAGACCGGCGTTGGCGCCGGTCGCAGCCACCGACAACGGCTCCTGTGCAGCCAAATACTGCTTGTTCACTGCCGAAGACAGCGTGTCCATGGCGGTGGGAATGATGTCCGTGATGGCGCCGCTGCAATTGGGCGCGGTTCCCGATTGTCCATAGCCGCAACCGGTTACCGGGCTGTAAAGCGCGATACCCTGCGCCGCCAGTGCCGAGAAGTTACCCGTCAGTTCCGCCGCCGTCGGCAATTGGATGGTGATGGGCGTGGGCGCCGAGCGCTGCTGCAGATCTTCCGACGAGAAGAAGAAGAACGCCTTCTTGCTCTTGAAGACCGGCCCGCCGACAGTGCCGCCGAACTGATTCATCTTGAAGGGCGGTTCATATGAGTTGTGCCAGAAATAGTTACGCGCGTTCAGCACGGTGTTGCGGAAGTACTCCCAAGCCTCGCCATGCAGCTCGCTGGTTCCAGAGCGCGTGGAGAGTTGAACCAGGGCGCCCGCGCCGGCATGGTCGGCGCTGTAGTTCGAGGCCTGGATGGTGAATTCCTGCAAGGCGTCAGGGTTCGGCATGGTCGGCACGGAGTCGAAGAAACGATTGACGTAGATCGTGCCGTCGAGCGTGTAGCTGTTTTCCGTTGCCTTCAGTCCGTTGACCGACAGGCCAGTGTTGTCTTCCTGGCCGCTCTCGGTGCCGGACGTGGTCAGAACCGTTCCGGCCGTCAGCGTGGTCAGTTGCAGCGGATTGCGGCCGTTCAGCGGCAGGTCGCGCATCTGTTGCTGAGTGACCGATTGTTCCACGGTCGAAATAC
>PLST01000222.1:0-3327 GCA_003164255.1 Acidobacteriaceae bacterium
TTGCATGCACAGGAGGACAAACTCTCCCGAGCACGCGCGGGACGCAGCGGAGCGCGGCGCCCTGCGCGTGACGAACAGGTAGCTTTGTGGCGCCTAGAGCGTCAGCGTTTGATGGTGGACATCACCTCGCCCGCCTCGGCGTCTTCAACGCAGGGAGTTGTGTGGAACTCCAGAAGGTCGTTCCAGAAGGCGAGCCAGGAGTAAAGCGCCTTTGCATCATCGGTTTCGGCAATCAGGACGCCGCCGCCGCTCATGCCATGCCAGCGACCAAGCATTTTGACACTAGCCGGCGGGGGTGCTCCGGTTTTGAGGAAGCGTGCTTCAGAAACGGCGACGCTTGCTTTGGGGATTGTCCACGACACGATGAATTTCATGACCTCGCTCCTTTGTACTTTGGTTGGGAAATGTCAGGGGGCCCAGGCACGCGAGTGTAACAGCCACTGCGAACGGTGGAACAGTTTTATTCTTGGAGATTTGCAGAGGTCGCGCAGGTACCCTATCGCAGGGCGCGAAGCAGCCAATCTGGGAGAGGCGGTGGGAAGCGGCGAAGGCGGAGTGGAGTTACTTGTTGTGGAAGACCTGGAGCATCGCCTCGCTCTCGGCTTGACTGACGTCAGCGAGGGTCTCCTGTACAAGCGGCCGGTCTTCAAAGCTGCTGGCATGCAGCATACCGTTGAGGCGGAAGGCGGTGTGATTGAGCAGGATCTCGGTGTCCTTGACGCGCTTGTCGTTGTTGGCCATCGAGAGATGGATCTTGTGGGTAAGAGCCTGGATGCGCTTGAGCAGGGAGGTGGCTTTTTCCACGTCGCCGGCCGCATACTGGCGGACGCTGACCTCGGTCATCTGGTGGACCAGCTCAGCGTAGAGGAAACATTGTTCGCGGGGTTGTGCCTGGTTGGCGCGGTCTTCGAGGGCCTGGATGGTGGCAAGATCGAAGGTTTTGTCGTCGATGCCGGCGGCGCGCACCGGCAAAGCGGCAAGACCGAAGAGAAGAGCGACTGCCAACGACCCTTGGAACCGCATGAGGAACCTCCGCTTGTTGCGGCAACACCTCGTTACGAGAATATAGGCCGAATCTTTAATCCGGCGCAAGGGGAAAGATTTCACCCTGTGCAAACCATGTACAACATTACTAAAGTTTGCCCGGTGCGGTCAGGGGGCTTGTCAGGGCCTCTTTTCAAGCAGTTGGAGCCGTTGCCGCGCCTGCCATTCCTGGTTGGGATACTTGCCTGCGGCGGCGTCGAGGAAATGATGGTAATAAACCACCGCTTGCGCCCTCTGGTGCAATGAATCGTAAGATGTGGCCCAGAGGAAATAGGTTGAGGCATTCTCAGGAAGGAACTTTGACCGCATGGTAAGCGCGTGCAGCGCCACGGAAGGCTGGCTGGTGTGCGAGGCGGCGAAGGCCAGGCCGCTCCACCCCTCGGTGCTGGCCGGATCAATCTGCGTGGCCTTGTCGAAAACCGCCATAGCTTCAGCAAATCGGTTCAAGTGGACCAGGTTCTCACCGTGCGCAACCAACAGATCGGAGTCAACGGGATTCGCGGCCAGTAGCTTGAGGTAGAGCTGGTCTGAACCGGCGTAGTCTCCTGACTCGGCGGTGACCTCAGCCAGCATGCTGGTGAGGTCAGCATCGCCGGGATGAGCGGCGTGGAGTTTTTGTAAAAGCGGGAGCGCCTCAGCCTTGTTTTCTGCGGCAAGCACGGTGACCAGTTGTGCCGTGAGCGCGGGATCGTCCGGAATCTTTTCGAGCGCACCGCGCAGCAGGTCTTCCGCGTCTGGGTACTTCTTCTGAGCGATGAGGACGTGAGCCAGGCCCGTGTTGGCGGGTTGCGACTTGGGGTCAGTGGCAAGCACTCGGCGAAAGGCAGCCTCGGCGACGTCATACTCGCTGGCCTGCTCAGCAAGGCTGGCGGCCAGCAGCGTGTCGGCCGGGGTTTCCGGCGAGAGCTTCAGCGCTTCAAGCAGGTCATCGGTGGCCTGCGTGGTGTCGTCTCCAGAGCCGGGCTCCGGGCGATCGATTTTGGCGAGGGCTCGCCAGGCGCGAGCCTTGAGTGCGGGACCTGCCTCGCCGGGGTCGAGCTGGGTTGCGGCAACAAGCTCTGGACGGGCTTCGTCCTGCTTGCCCTGCCGGGCCAGCAGCAGGCCAAGAGAGAGATGAGCCTCAAAGGATTTTGGATTGGCGGCTGTGGCGCGGCGGTAGAGCGAGGCGGCGTCGTCCAGCCGGTTTTGCGCATCGGCCACATACCCTGCGTCAAACAGCGCGCGTGCGTCCTGCGGATGAGAAACAAGCCACGGATCCAGCTTGGCCTGTGCTGTCTTCCAGTCGGAGCTGGCAATGGCGGCTTCGGCTGCTGTCACCTCCGCGCTCACCGGCTGTGCCTCTGCGTCATTTGAGGCCTCGGGCGTAACACCCTGAACCTGCGCTCCGGAGTTCGACGAAGACTCCTGCGCAAACCCGGCAGCCCCGCCGTAAGCTACAGACATCAGCAGCATGAACAACGCAATGCGACGCACGAAGTACCTCAACTTCCAGTTTAAATGCGTCAGTCCGTGCTGGGGTCGGTGCTGCTTTTACGCAAGCTGGGTAAGGGGGATTTCGTTACTTAAGTGCTATAGAGGCGAACCTAAGTTTGCACCAGAAACACTGCAATGAGAACAACTGCACCCGAGACCGCGGCATCCATCTAGCAGGGAGTCTAGAGGTCAATGGCGCCAAAGGCGGCGGCAGGCTGGAGGCTCTCTTCACGGTGCACCAACGTTTGAGGTGGGCCAATGACATTCGCCACAATGCAACACATCCCCTTGGCGTCTGCGTATCTCTGTCAGGATTGCAATTGCGTGAGCAATTGCTCCATCCAGTGTCCGGCTTGTGCTTCGCTCGCCCTCATGGGACTGTCCGGAGTTCTCAATCGCGAACCTGGGGTCATTGCCAAGGTGACGTACCCGGAACATCCATTGATGGCAGCCTAGCTTCTTCCAGCGCGTTCCCAGGCGGCGGAAAAACTCGAAAATACAGCGGCCGCCTCCTCCATGCGAGCCAGCATGTTGGATTGCCCCTCCCTCTTGCTCATCAAGATTAGGGCACGCGGTCGCCTGCACAGCCCCACCTCGCGCCATCTCCCGGTTCGCCATCTCGACCTCAATTGATCGGCGCTCCTTCCTGTTTACAACAGGGATACCCTTATTGAGCCCCCTATAATAAAGAATGGCCGGTTGCGCTCTGAGCCTCTCTGAGGCGACTGAGATGCCGCCCATGCAGTTCTCCGGTGCTTTCCCTTTGAACGATGCCATCATCATCCGCGGCGCGCGGACGCACAACCTGAA
>PLST01000222.1:3405-4381 GCA_003164255.1 Acidobacteriaceae bacterium
ATCGCCATCAAGCAGAAGAACTCCACGCGCAACCCCCGCTCCACCGTCGCCACAGCCACCGAGGTTTACGACTACCTGCGCCTACTCTACGCCCGCTGTGGCACGGTCCACTGCGTTTACTGCGACGGCTTGGTCCAGCGCGACTCCATCGACGAAGTTGCCGAGGCCACGCTGGCGCTGGGGGAGGGAACACGGCTCAACGCGCTTTTCCCGGTGCGCCACGCGGAGGCTGCGCTGCTTTTGGGAACCAAGCCGGCCCGCCGCGTTCCCACGCCCGCAAGCAAACCACCAGGCAAATCCGCAGCCAAGACTCCGGCCAAGACGGCGGTTGAGTCGCCTCTGACCGAAGCCCTGAAGGCGAGGCTGGTTGAGCTGCGCGCCTCTGGCTTCAACCGCCTCTACCAGCGGGGTCGCATCTTCGAATTTTCCACTCCCGAGTCGCTCCTCGACCTCGACTTCACGCTACCAGTCTTCATTCTTCTTGACCGGATTGTCGTCAGTGCCGACAACCGCGCGCGCATCGTCGATGCCGCTGAGATCGCCTACCGCGAGGCTGGCGAGGTCATCTTCGAGGAACTCCCGCGCGACGATGCTGCTCCGCGCCCGCGCCACCGCTTCTCCGGAGCATTTGAGTGCAGGAGCTGCCATCGCCCCGGCAGTGAGCCGGAGCCGCGCCTCTTCAGCTTCAACAATCCCTTCGGCGCCTGTCCCCGCTGCCAGGGCTTTGGCAACACGGTGGACTTCGACCTGAATCTGGTCATCCCCGACAAGGGCCTCAGCCTAAACGAAGGCGCCATCGACCCCTGGAATCGCCCCAAGTGCCGGCCCTGGTTCACCGAGTTGCGCAAGCAAGCCGCCGAGCTGGGCGTTCCGATGGACGTGCCCTGGCGCGAGATGTCCGAAGAGGCGCGTGAAACGGTTTTGCGCGGCAAAGGCAGTTTTTCCGGCGTTTTTGGTTTCTTTGCGCAGATGGAGC
>PLST01000446.1 GCA_003164255.1 Acidobacteriaceae bacterium
GCGCTGGGAGGCGTCCTGGGCGCATCACTGCGGCTCTTCCCCTGGTATCGGGAGGATCTGATTCAAACCCCGTTCTACATGAACAACCCAATCTCGCAATCGGTTTCAATACTGCTGTTTGTAGGCCTCTGCTTCTATGTATGGTTCTATTCTGTCAGGAAGGATAAGGTGTAAGTCATGGATCAAGCAGGAAAGTACGTTGCCGACGCTGTGCTCGGCATTGACACACTCTGGGGCGGCGACGTCATGTGTCCTTCGGGCACAGGGCGTTTCATCGCCGATTCATGGTTTTCCGATGAGCCGCTGCCTGCGGCCTACACGCATCCCTCTGCCGCGATGGTGCGGGAATCCGGTGGAGTGGCAGGCAAGAGAATCGACCAGGAGGCGGTCGAAGAGTACCTGCGCCATGTAGACCTTCCTAAAGCTATTGCTGGAGTGCGCGAAGAGGCAGGAAAACTCCAGGGACTGCGCAAGTCCTATCTGATCGGGCTTGCCGACTCTCTCGAGGTCATGTGGGACTTGGCCATGGAGGTCATTGGCAAGGGCGATCCGGTGCCATACGCCCGCTCAGTGGAGGCGTCGACGGCGAAGCCGCCTGAGCCCTCCAGGCCGGAAAAAAAGCGGGAACGGGTGACCGAGTTGTTGGGCCGCGCCGGTTACGCCGTGTCGAATGCGGGCGGGCTGCTGGAGGCAGTCGATGCATGGCGACGGGAGCGCATGGTCCCGATGGCATCCGTGCGCGCACTGGGTGCAGCGGTGATCGCGCATTTTGACAATCTCAGCCAAAAAAACCTGCTGCCATATCTTCCCCCGGAACTTGCGCGGGTACCGCGGGCGAACATCGACTTCATGCCCATCAAGGATGCCTGGTTCTCAGGTTCGATGAACTACCTGGGGCGTGCACGGAACGCCGATGGCACTCCGCAGTACGAGGCGACCTACGAGATCAATGCTTCGCTGCAGATGTCATATCCGGAGTTTGAACAGCTCGTCAGTCACGAGGTTGTGCCTGGGCATGTGACAACCTTTGCCTACCTGCAGGACTTGTACGTCCGCGAAAAGGCCGGCTTCGAGGCTACGGTTCTCACCATGAACACGCGCGCCGCCACCCTTTTTGAGGGAATTGCCAACAATGCGATACTCATCGCGCATGACGTCACTGAAGTGGAACAGTTGCCGGACGAAGACCTGCAAATCGGCGTGCTGCTGGCTCTCTTGCAGGATGATGCCAAGAACCAGTCGTCCTATATGACCTGGGGCGAAGGAAGACAGCAGGCAGAAGTCGCTACTACACTTCGGCGTGATTTTCTGGTCACGGTAGAACGCGCCGATAAATTGTCTGGCGCCTGGGGGCGGCATCCTCTGCTCGGCCGAATGTATCTCCCCGCGTACCGCTCCGGGACAGAGAAAGTTGCTGAGCTCAGGCGAACTTTCCCCGCAGAGCGAGTGCTTCCGGCAATTTACGGATGCAACGGACTAGTCGATATCCAGACCGTCGATCAGATCCTGAAGAGCTAGAAGCCCCGCGAAAGATCTTCAGGTTTTTCGACGTTTCATAAGGTCTGTAGCGTCGGTATCCCGGAGATCTCACCTTCGTTTTCAGGGGCTGAGGAGGTGACGTTGTTAAGCTCTATTACTTCTTGCTCCGGATGTAATCGATCAACTGCGCAATCTGTTCACCAGTCAGGCGAGATTTAAAAGCGGGCATCTTGCCCTTCCCGCCGCGGATGGTTTCTGCCAACTCCGCATTGGTCTTTTCCTGAACCTCCGGGCTGCGCAGGTCCTTCACCTGAAAGCGATTCCCCAGGGCCGTTCCGGCTCCATCCTCCCCATGGCAAATCACGCAGTTCGCCTTGAAGGTGCTTGCCGGCGCTGCCGAGTCTTGCGGGCTTTGAGCCATCGCATGCGGACCCGCTGTGGCGATTGCAAGGACCCAAAGGCACGCAGCCATCAGGATTCCATGAACTCCCAACTTACGCAGGCGCGCGATCATTGCAGCTTGAACCTCCTCATCTTCGATTGCCGGCACATCGGGCGTGATCGCAATTGCTATCGGCCGGGCCTGCCTGTTAAACACCGGGAACGGGCGGGCAACCAGGGAACTCCATCANNAGATCGAGAATCTCTTTCTGTTGTTGCGGTGTGCATTGCAGAAACGCGTTACCGTACCGGTCCGCGCATGTGGAGTCGAGCCAATTCAATCCGCCGCCCAGCTTCAACTGATATTCCTGATTCTCGCTTGTCAGCAAATCGATGAACTCAGGAGCGCCGGCTTCGATTGCGCCACCCGACTCTGCGTCCGCGGGGAAGATCGTTTCGCACAGGAACTGCAAAGTGGCGTACTGATGCGGAGAAAAGAACTTCGCCGCATAGCCGCCGGTTTTATCGGCGCGCTCGGCTTGGATAACGCCGTGAAGATAGGCGGCAGCCTCAAGCGGAATGGCCCGCAACACAGAGCTTGCCGCGGCCCCCAGGCTCAGCGACTTCAAAACGCATCTGCGCGAAACAACCCCCTCTGCCCTCCCGCTCACGAAAGCTCTCCTTTCCTGGCCTGTTCCAGCAGATACTCTGATGTCCTCCACGACAGCGCCATGATGGTCAACGTCGGATTCTTGTCAGGGTTGCTGACAAACGGCGCAGCGTCGGCGACGAACAGGTTCTTCACATCATGTGCCTGGCAATGGCTGTTCAGTGCCGACCTCTTTGCATCGTTGCCCATGCGCACCGTGCCCAACTCGTGAATGATTTCGCCGCCCACCGAGATGCTGTCGGAGTGCGTGCGCCTGTGAGAACCACCAACAACAGTTCCTCCCGCTGCTTCCACGATGGAGCGGAACGTTTCCTGCATATGCCTGGCCATCCTGATCTCGTTCTCGCCCCACTGCCAGTGGAAGCGCAGTACCGGAATGCCCCACCGGTCCACCACGTTGGGGTCGAGCTCGCAAAAGCTCTTTTCGTTTGGAATCATCTCGCCCCGTCCGGCGAACCCGATGTAGTTTCCATACGAGCTGCGGCACCTCTGTTTCAGCGCCGCCCCATACCCCTCATGCTCCGCGCACACGCCGTCGAAGCCGCCCACGCCGGGCATGTTGCGCCCGCCGCCGAACTCGATGTGATATCCGCGCAGGAAATCGTTCTTCTTTCCAAACAGCCACCAGGGCATATACATGTGCATCCCGCCCGCGCCGTCGTGGTTGTGCGGGGGAACCTTTTCCAATTGCGGGAAGTACCCGGCCAGGCCTGCACCGACCGAATCGGTGAGATAGCGGCCCACCACCCCCGAAGAGTTTGCCAGGCCGTTGGGAAAGCTTGGCGAACGCGAATTCAGCAAGAGGCGCGCCGACTCGCAGGCGCTGGCCGCCACAACAAAGGCTCTTGCGTACACCCGGCTTTCGCTGCGCGTGGTCTTGTCAATGTACGAAACCGCCTCTGCTTTTCCCGTCTTGCCGAGGACAATCTCGCGCGCCATGGCATTGGCGATCATGGTCAGCCGGCCGGTCGCCTGCGCCGGGGGAATCATCACCTGGCTGGAACTGAAGTTGGAGGCGGCGATGCACCCACGCCCGCATTGCGCACAGTAGTGGCATGCGGGCCGCCCGTTCAACGGTTGTGTCAAGATCGCCATGCGCGATGGGATGCAGGTGATCTTCAAGCTGTCGCAGGCCTTCTTGATCAGCGTTTCTGTGCAGCGCGGCCGCGGCGGCGGCTGGAACACGCCGTCAGGAGCATTGGGGATATTCTCCTTCGTCCCGAAGACGCCGATATACGATTCAACCTTGTCGTAATAGGGCGCAAGCTCGGCGTAAGTGATCGGCCAGTCGTCTCCCATCCCGTCGATAGAACGGGCCCGGAAATCCGCCGGGCCAAAGCGCAGCGCGATGCGACCCCAATGGTTAGTCCGGCCGCCTTCGATTCGCGACCGGAACCAGCGAAACGTCGATCCCGGCGCAGTCGTATATGGCTCGCCCTCGATCTCCCAGAACCCGTTGGGCGCCATAAACTCGGTGTTCATCTCGTGGCGTGCTTTGCCTCCAACATCCGCGCCGCGATGGGCTAGCTCGTAAGGCCAAACATGCTCTTTGAAGTCCTTGTCAGGATTGAGCCGCGGGCCCGCCTCCAGCATCACCACGTTCAGCCCGCCCTCGGTAAGCACCTTGGCGGCAGTTCCGCCTCCTGCACCGGAGCCGATGATGCAGACGTCGTAGATTTTTCTGGGCGTATTCAATTGCAGCATCCGTTCTCTCCAGCGATTCCGTGGTTGCGCGGGAATGTCAGGACCCTACCAGATCTTCCGCCAGCCACGACACACGCGTCCGCCTCACCCGGCTTTCAGGTAGGGCTCTAAAGTCATTTTCGGCAACGACTCAATATACCGGAATTTCCATTTTGCCTCTCGGCTGCCGAAGAATATCCAATAAGTGTCTCCGCTCGCAATCTCTTTTGCATTCGGTCCGACGCCAAAGCCCCAGGAGTCCCCGGCCGGGCCTCTCACGGTATTTCCATCGCGATTCACCCAGCGGCGGTACAATTCAGGCGACTCAGTGCTGAAGAAGGAGTTGCTCTATGTTTGAGGGTGCTGGCTTGCTTACGTCTTTTTTCATAGTCCTTGTGATCTTTCTGGGGCTTGCCACCGTCTTCGCATCGTTCTACAGCATTGGCCCGACTCAGATCGGGCTGGTACGAAAGAGATTTGGCAAAAAGCTACCCGGCAACAACCCCGTAGCCTTCGAAGGAGAAGCCGGTTATCAGGCCGAACTTTTGATGCCGGGCGTGCGCTTCAAATTCAAGCCGATGTTCACTGTCACCAAGCACCCCTGGGTACAAGTGCCGGCAGGACAGATCGGCGTTGTGATCGCGCAAGTTGGCAAGCCCACGCCCATCGGCGCCAAGTCAGGCAGGTACGACGCAGCTTTCGGCAACTTTACCGACTTTCGAACATTCGTCGAAAAAGGCGGAGAGAAGGGCGTGCAAAGACCCGTTCTTTCTCCGGGTACGCTTGCGCCCATTCACCCCGTAGCCTTCCTGGTCATCACCAAGCCGCAGGTCTTCGGCGTGCCGGTGTCAGACGAGTACAGTTACCTCGCCCGCGTCAACAAGTTAAGCTTTCTGGCCTTCGGACTTGAAGAGTGGCAGCTCAATGTAACGCGCATTGCGCCCAAGCCAACCGGCGAAGGCGGCAAAGTCGTTGACATGATCGGAGTGGTGACCTCCCTGGACGGCGAACCCTTACCGGCCGGCGCCATCGCCAGCCGCCTGGGCGGATTCAAGGACGTCAGTGAAGTTGAAGACAAAGCCGGAATCACTGACTTCGAGCTGATGGCGTTGATCCTTGGCAGCAAAAACGATCAGCACAACAACTATCAGGATTTTCAGAAATTCCTTGAAGCCGGTGGAAAGATCGGCCTCCAGCACGACCCTCTGCTCTACGGCGCGTACAACCTGAACCCATTCCTGGTGCGCGTGGAGCAGGTACCGATGCTGGTTGTGGAACAGGGGCAGGTTGCCGTGATCAAGGCTTACGTTGGACTGCCCACTCAGGACACATCGGGCGCAAACTTCAAGTTCGGCAGCCTGGTGCGCCCCGGCCACCAGGGCATCTGGCAGGAAGCCTTACGAACCGGCAAGTATCCGATCAATCCCCGCATTTATGACGCTAAGCTCGTTCTCACGGCGATTCTCAAGCTCGATTGGGCAAAGGATGTAACAGGAGCTCATGGGCTTGATGCGCGCCTCGAGCCCATCATCGCTAAAAGCAACGAAGGCTTCGTGTTCAGCATCGACCTGCAGGTACTCATTCACGTTCCTGACACGAAAGCTCCACGCGTTATTTCTATGGTGGGCTCCATGGAAAACCTGGTGAACGAAGTTCTTCAAGCTGCCGTCGGAAACCTCTTTCGCGACAAAATCGGCGGCATGGAGGCGATTACCTTCATCCAGACGCGCCAGATGGTCCAGGAGCAGGCATTCAACTACATCCAGGGGAAACTCGCCGAGTACGAGATCGAGACGAGAGGCGTTTACATCCAGGATGTGGTTTACCCCGAGCAACTCGTGACTGTTCTCACCCAGCGCGAGGTAGCGCATCAGGAAGTGGAAACCTTCAAGATGCAGAGGCAGGCCCAGGACCAGCGCATCGAAACGGAAAAGGCTCGCGGCACTGCCGATATGCAGGTCGATCTTGCCAAGGCAAAGGTCGGAGTGGACATCCAGACCAACAAGACCGAGGCCAGAATGAAAGAGGCCCAGGGCGAGGCCACTTACATCGAGCAAACCGGTACGGCAAAGGGAGCAGAAGTTCGGGCCGTTGGATTGGCAAACGCCGAGGCCTATCAGCGGCAGGTGGAAGCTCTGGGCAAGGGACCCACGGCTCTCGTAAATGCCATCAAGGCACTCGCAGTCGGCAACAGCGCCTTCGTGCCCAGGATTCTGGTCGTTGGCGGCGGGAACAATCAAGGGGTTCTTGAAAGCCTGGGAACGATGCTGATGGACAAGCTCGACACGAGTACTCAGTCCCCGGGCTCTGATAGCTCGGCGCCTGGAGGGTCTGAACCGCCAAGCTCTGCGAAGACCCACGCTTCGCCATCAAAGGTATGAAATAGTCGCTTTGATGGCAAATCGCAACGAACCCGACGGCTCGATGAATCTTGGCCCTTTATTACAGGCGGATGACCGCCTCCTCCAATGCCGTTTTTAGGTTGGGGAAGCGTCGGCAACCGTTCAGGTTCATCCTCATTCTTTGACACAACGGCGTTTTGTCGGGAGTAATAAACCCTCTCGCAGGTAAATCTTCTTCAATGAGTGCATCTGAGTTCTATTTGTCACCAGCTGTCCGCCCGCCAACCTCCTGTTAGCCAATAATCCACATACGATTCGAACGGGGCATGAATGCACATAGTTATAATCTTGCCTGCACTGAAACGTGAACGCCAAAATCCCCTGGGAATGCAAACACAAATGGAGCACAACGTCCGCAATGGAGGAGAGTCATGCCTGATAGAAAGGTGATCGCAGTGTTAGGAGCGACCGGCGCGCAGGGCGGCGGTTTGGTTCGGGCGATTCTTAACGACCCGAATGGCGGCTTCGCCGCACGGGTGCTGACCAGGGATGTGAACGGTGTAAAAGCGCAGGAGTTCGCAAGGCTGGGTGCTGAAGTCGTGGCCGCGGACGTGGACGACCCCGAGAGTCTGAAGAAGGCATTCGAGGGCGCATACGGAGCCTATTGCGTTACGTTCTTCTGGGCGCACTTCTCGCCGGAAAAGGAGATGGCGGAAGCAAAAGCGATGGCGGAGGCAGCGAAGGCTGCAGGCCTTCGGCACGTGATCTGGTCCACTCTGGAGGATACGCGAATGTGGATACCTCTGAGCGATAACCGCATGCCCACCCTCCAGGGCAATTACAAGGTCCCGCACTTTGACGCTAAGGGTGAATCCAACCACTTTTTCACGGACGAAGGAGTTCCGACGACGTTCCTTCTGACGTCTTTCTATTGGGACAACTTCATTTACTTCGGCATGGGGCCGAAGAAGGGGCCGGATGGTAAGTTGGCCATCACGTTCCCAATGGACGACAAAAAACTGCCGGGCATTGCCGCCGAGGACATTGGCAGATGCGCTTATGGCATATTCAAGAAAGGCGATGAACTCATTGGCAAGACAGTAGCTATCTCCGGTGAGAATCTCACTGGCGCGCAAATGGCCGCTGCTTTTAGCGAAGTGCTCGGCAGCGAAGTCCGTTACCAGAGCGTACCTCCCGAGGTGTATCGCGGGTTTGGTTTCCCGGGCGCCGATGATTTAGGCAACATGTTTCAGTTCAAGCGCGATTTCGAAGAGTATTTTTCGGGCAGACGCAGCCCCGAGTTTAGCCGGAGCTTGAACCCTTCATTGCAAAGCTTCAAGACGTGGCTCACCTCAAACAAGAACGCCTTTCCGCTTGAAGACACTGGAGCCAACTCCTAGCGAGAAGCAACGCTAACTCAACCATTCATGGAAACGACAAAGGTCCTGGGCTTCAAAAAGCCCCAGGACCTTTGCCTTTCGCGTTCAGAGGAAAGAAGCTCACGCTTCAGTTGAGCAAATCGTAGCACGCTTTGCTCCCCGCCAACAGTGAGATGGGCAAAAGATCTCGACGGCACTTTTGACCGGATAAACAACAATCAGAATCGCCTAAAGCCGCAGGAGGATGGGTAGACCATTGATAGAGACGATTTTGAAAATAGAAGCCCTTGTCTTGTTGCCCATAATAAATAACTTAGATCTTGTCGGGAGGGTTGCTCGGTTAGCTCGCGGCATCTCTGAACCCGGATTGACAGCGGCAAATGCGATCAAATGCTCATACTGGCCTTTCCATGAACCTGATGAACATCAACAATAGGAAGATCAAGATTTCAGTTCACCCGGAGTTTTGGCCAAAGCCGGTCGTCCACGGCGCAGAACGCGAGCAGGGACAAGCCTGAGAGACTGCGCGGGGTCATTTCGGATTGCGAAGGAAACACTACTGGCTTGCCGGAGTGAAACGCCTGATGGGCCGTTGCCCGGCCGCTCGTTTTCAGACGCGGGTACTGGCCCAAGGCCATGAGCTTTTCCTTGCCTTCAAACTTCTATGCCTAGCGCCACAACTTGCCACCAGATGGCGTAACCGAGAGAAACAAGCTCTTGCTGTCGCCTAATCGGTAGGCTTTTTCGGCAGACCGAGACTTGCGAACTTCTAAATCGGTGAGTGGCATTTGTGCCCTCCAAATACCCCTTTCGGCAAAATACTCCCCTGGATAAAAACGAATTGCCCCCCAAAATACCCCCGGAGTCGGTGGCTTGCACAGTACGCCCATGAAAGTAGAAAAACAATAACCCTAGCATTTGCTAGGGTTTAATTGATTTCCTTGGATGTCTTGGGATGTCCTTGGAAGGGTTGCTGGCGGAGAGAGTGGGATTCGTTCTTTCTTCGCCCTTTTGCTTTCTGCAAGTTACAGAAAACACAATGCCAAGGTTCCAATAAATGCCAACGATCCAAGGGCTCCTTGCCCGCCATTGCCCGCCAGAGCGGAATCCACGCGACCGCGCAGGATAGATTTACTTCGGGCTCTCGGACTTCTAAGATTGAGTGTGGCTGGTGTCCAAACCGCGTCGCCGACGTAAAGGGCGAATGCGGTTGCGATGCGTTCTAACTCCACAAATTCCATATTACGTGCGTCACAACCTGGCTTCGCAACAAAATCGATTCGCGCAATGTAATGGCCTAAGCTGGGCATGCTGATCTGGAAACGATTTTGAGGTATCTAAGACCAGGGGCCGCTCAAGAACGCATCGCAGAAGTGAGCGAGATCAAGTGGTATTGACCTGCATTCGGTCCGCCGCGAAACGCTGAACGGTCGTGTAGAAGCAAAGTCGCCTAAGACCAAAGGGGAGTTCAGTGGTAGAACGTCAGCTTCCCGTAGAGAACTTCTTGCAAAATCTCAATATATTCAAGAAAACGCAGAAATACATCTAAATGTTAAGGTTTGACCGCCCGTCTCCGACAGCATTTCTTTCCCGCCTACCGCCAAATTTCCCACTTTTCGTCAATTTTCAGATGCATGGACACCAAATTTGGACACCAAGTTCAGGGCAAGAATTCAGGTTCCGGGGTAGGTTTTTCCTGCGCATGGTTTTCGCTCAACTCCGGCACGCTGATCCTTGCAGCGAATGGCAGTTCCCATACCAATACATCCGTTCTGGCCTGCATAGCAGGCGACCACTACTACACCGTGGAGATCGCCATACAGATCGAGCCAGGGTGCGAAGCAGGCTTGATTCTGCTCTATATCCAGGCGCATACTGCGGGATTGACACTAGGCTCAAAAGGAGTCGGATTTATTCGAAACGGAGCCAGGACCGGCTCAAACGTTTCTGCAAATCGCGCGACATTTCGCTTGGTAAACGAGCAACAAGATGTAGACATGTACTACCGCCTGCCCGGCGAGCCGTGGGTTCTTGTGAGGTCCGGGATCGATATAACCAGCTACAACGACAATAGCTTCGGCGGTTTCCTGGACGTAAGGCCTGCCCTTTATGCACCCGGAGCGAACTATGCCAAATTTCGTTCGCTTCTGTATACGCCCGCCGCAGTAGTTCCCACGCTTTAGTTTTATGAATTACCAACAAGTACAGATGCTCGTTTTTGAAATTCTCCCACGCCGCTTATGCACACCCATCAAGTGCCAACTAGAAATAAACGAGTTGACCACGGATGAGACTTCATCCGCGTTTGGGTCGGTACGGCAGAAGAGCTGGGGCAAAAGTTCGTGAAAATCTCCGACCATTTGTTCGCCAATATCATATCCTCGGCTCCTTGGCGATGATGAGAGCGAGTTTGAGGGAGTGAGCATCTCGTAAGAGCCGATATGCAACCTGGCCAGGGGATTCCGAATGCTATTGATCGCTTAGCAATAAACTGTGCGCCGCGGACTTTTCCCGAAATGCCTTTTTCGCAATGTGCCTGCCCGAAGCCAAGTCCTCATGTCCCATCATCGAGACTTATTGCGATGGCAATCTTCCAAAGTACAGGCTGAGGTGGCCCTTGTACTCCCCTTTGGCAATTGCCGGTTGCCCCATTGGGCCCATGGATGTCGGTCCCCCAAACTTGTTGCCAATCGCCGGGATGGCATGAAGGAAAGAAACTCCGGCATTCGGGAACGGTACCGCAACTTGCCCCAGCAAGTTTGACGGCGGGGTCTTTGGAGTAAAGATCTGCACGTAAATTGGAGAGTCGCCCAGCTGGTCCACCATCGCTGTGATCGGGCCTTCAGTGGTACCGAGTTGCAGCCAGCGGACACCGGAATAGAAGCCCTTGAAAATCGGGTAGTCGAAGTGTTCTGCGGGTTTCAGGTCGTCCGGATCACCGTCAATAGTGTCGTTATAGGGCCTATTCCAAACGTCGAGAGTACCGCCGGCGAGACGATCTTGATACACGGGGCTGGGCCCGTCGCCGAGGAATCGCATGCCTTTCACATTCGCTTCGGGATAGTCGAACCCGATGCCAAAGTACTCCTGGGGGCCGCTCATGGCGTACACGTAGTCAATGGAGAGCCAACCGTTGGACCTGAGACGGTAGGTGAGCGATTTCATGGGGCCGTCGAAAGCCGCGGAGATGACCAGACTGTCACCGTCGATTACCTGACTTAGAGACGCCAGCCTGGAGTCCGGTGCAACGGCAGGTGGAGGAGGCGGCGGAAGCGGTGGCGTTTGCCTGCGTAGAGAAACGGGCCTGGGCCCCATTGCCACGACGCGAGGACCGTTGACTAGAGAGAACGATTTACCCTGCCGGGAGACTGAGATGAGCAGCCCGGTGGTCTTGCTGATCTGTAACGATAGATCGCCCGCTGCCGCAGTGAGTGTGTCACTGGTCTCGGTCGCAATAGGTTTTGCATGGCCGTCAGAATGCTTCGCCTGGTCCAGCCGGCTTCCGAGACCGTCGACGGGCCAGACATAGGTCTGAATCACGCGGCCTGTCGAGTCATTGATGATGAGTCGGTTTGCATCGGCTGCCTTCTTCCCGTTGCTTCCTGAGCCGGAAGCAGGCGGTCCCCAACCATCCCAGCTTGCCGTCGCCCCCGGCGCAAGCGAGCGGCCATGATCGGTCCGCGATGCCAGCACTATCGAACCCGAAGCCTCGTCCTTGAGTTAGCGAAAGGCGATCGTCTGCCATTCGTAGGTGCAGTTTTCCGCGTTGAGGAAGCCGTAACGGTTCGATACCGTGTAGGAACGCAAGCCGCCCTCAGGCGGGGTCACGATGATCGGCGACCAAAGATGCTTCACGGTATAAAAGCTTGCTTCCCGCTCGCGATACGGACCAACTATACC
The DNA here is from genome assembly GCA_003164255.1 of Acidobacteriaceae bacterium. Lineage (GTDB taxonomy): Bacteria > Acidobacteriota > Terriglobia > Terriglobales > Acidobacteriaceae > Telmatobacter. The sequence continues at coordinate 11,835 of PLST01000446.1, forward strand.
ATCGGGGGCCATATTGCCCTGGGAATCGAGAATGCCACCCTTATCCGTGCGCTTAACATCTTCATCGACAAACGACCAGATGATTCCGCCGGCTCCTGCTTTACTCTTGAGAATGGCATCCCAATAGTCCTGCAACCCTGCTCCGGCCCCGCCATCAAAGTTGCCGTGCAGCATCTCCGTGGGCAACAAGACTGGATCTTGGGCAAGCTTCTGCTGCAAGACTTCATAGGTGGGGTAGTGCTTTGTATCGGCGATGCCTGGAGGATAGGCCGCCCACGGGTGCAGGACCGTGCGCTTCTGTGGGTCGTACTTTGCGAACTCGCCATCGAGATCGAAGTTGAATCCGCCTTCGTTGCCGTTGTCCCAGANNTCGCAGGCATCGAGGAAGTGGCGATCGGGCGGATAGTGACTGGAACGGACTGCATTGCCGTTCATCTCCTTGATAAGGTTGATGTCGTCTCTGAATATCTGTTCGGAAAGCGTCCGGCCGGAGTCGGGCCAGAATGAGTGCCGCGCAAAGCCCTTGAGAAAGACCCTATTGCCGTTGACGAACAAGCCTTGCCCGGGGCGAACTTCGATGGTACGGAACCCGAACTTCTGATGCACTGTGTGCACGACGGCATCACCTGATTTCAGCCGCACTTTAAGCTGGTAAAGATTTGGTGTCTCTGCCGTCCAGAGTCTGGGATTGGCAATCTTTCCGGCGAGGTGCGCCTCTTGGTTCAGCGCTACATCCTTCGCTGTCACCTGATCGCCGAAAGCTTGCCGCTCAAATCGAGCACTTGCATCTCCAGAGAGACTGCGGCGCCCCTCGAAGCTGCCGGGCGCAGACCGGAGAGGCTTACGTTGACATCGAGGGAGCCGGCCGCAGTCGCGTTGATGGCCAGGCGGTCGATGAATGTTTTGGGGACGGCCTCGAGGTATATGGGGCGGAAGATCCCGCCGTAATTCCAGTAATCTCCTCGACGCTCGGCGTGATTGACCGATTCATTACTGGATTCATCGTCGACGTCGACCTCAATCTCATTCTTCTGGCCCGGGGGCTTGAGCAGATTTGTGATGTCGTACTTGAAGGCATAATAGCCGCCCTGGTGAAGAGCGCCAGCCGATTGACTGTTGATGGTCACCCGCGTATCGGTCATTACGCCTTCGAAGTTTACAAAAACGGCTTTTTCTCGCCAGGCCGCAGGTGTTGTGAATGACCGCTTGTAGATACAGTGAACACGAGGCCATCCACCCGGAGGCGTGACTCTGCCATACGTGTAAATGCCGAAGCCTTGCAACTCCCAATTGGACGGGACACCGATTTTGGACCACTTGTCGGCGTTCTGGCCGTTATCGCACATCAATTGCCACTCGACGGGGTCGTCCTTGCCGAGGCCGGATAAATACTGAGTTTCAGTTTCCGCAGCTCTTGTCTTGCTACCGAAGCCAGAAAAAGGATGAACAGAACTGCGTAGCGGCCTATCGAACACATGAAGAACCTCCTTCAGCCATAAATCTCGAACAGTTACAGAGGAAATATACATTCCCAGTTTTGGTTATTAACTCCCTGAGTCAACATGCGTCCGATTCAATCTCTCGTCTCGGGAAGTCAAACCGCGGTGCGCGGACAAGTCCAGTTGGCACACAATTTGTTCGCGAATAGCATCGGTGCTGCGATTCACCCGGATGCTCAGGAATTCCAGGTTGGCTCCCAAAGATTTGACACGAAGCCGATGGCGCCAAATGCATGGACAAGGTACTCTTTGCGGATCTCCGTGCGCTTGGTTGCAGGTACAAAGCTAATTTGAAACCGGGTTGGAATTCGGAGTGGTTATCGGTCCCGTGGCCTGCACCGAAGCCCGCGTCGAGTAAAATGCAACCGCTGCCTGCAGCAGCAACGGTGTCTTTTTCCGCGCTTGACACTGATCTCTTTTGATAGCCGCGCAAATGCTACGTCCAGCTTGACATCGTTGTCAATATTTTTTATTTCCTGTATGCTGACTCCGGTCCAGATTTCTACCGTCGAATGGGCTCGTGGATATTCTCGGTAGTTTTCCAGTCAACTTTCGATGCACACAGTCGGACGTTAATCGCTTATTTACAAGCATTTACAGGTAGGTTAGTAAAAAGAGAGATCTATGGATCGACGACAATTCACGATTGGGACCTTGGCGGTTTTGGCGGGCGGAGTCCGGGAAGCGAAGAGCTCTGCCGGCGGTTTCAATGAGCCCGCTTCGGCGCCCATGAAAGCAGCTGAAATGAACGTTCCTCGCGCGGCCCCTATTACTGGCCGCCCTCCTGAGGGACAGCGGGCTTTTGTCAGTGCCGCCGTGGAAGATGTCATAGTCGACGTAAAACGCAAGATTCGGAATCCTCAGCTCGTCACGCTATTTGAGAATTGCTATCCGAATACCCTCGACACGACAGTGCGAATCTCTGTGCGAAACGGGAAGCCGGATTCGTTTATCGTGACTGGCGACATTCCAGCAATGTGGTTGCGGGATTCCACCGCTCAGGTGCTGCCGTACGTACATCTAGCGCCGAAGGACAAAAAGCTCCAGTTGCTTTTCAAAGGGCTCATTCGCAGACAGGCGGACTGCATACTCCTGGATTCCTATGCGAACGCATTCTACGCAACCAACATAACGGGCGTCTGGTCCACGGACCTAACCGACATGCGCCCCGGCGTACACGAACGCAAATGGGAGATCGATTCACTGTGCTACCCCATTCGCCTTGCCTACAATTACTGGAGTGTTTCCGGCGACTCTGAACCTCTGGATGAGAACTGGCATAAAGCTGCGCGGCGCATAGTGGGCACCTTCCGCGAACAACAGCGCCTCAAGAACGATGGCCCCTATCATTTTCAAAGACTCACGCAGATGTTCTACGATAATGCGCCCAACCGCGGCCTCGGCAATCCGACGCGAAAGATCGGCTTGATACACTCGGCTTTTCGTCCATCAGACGATGCTTGCATATTTCCGTTTCTCATCCCCTCGAACTTATTTGCAGTTGTTTCTCTTCGCCAGCTCCAGCATCTTTCGGTGGCTGTATTCCGGGATCAGGATTTGGCTGACGATGCCGCCCGGCTGGCAGACCAGCTGGACGCAGCGATCGCGAAATATGCCGTCGTGAATCACGCCGTGCACGGCAAGATTTATGCCTTCGAGATTGACGGCTTCGGAAACTCTCTGATGATGGACGACGCCAACGCGCCAAGCCTGCTTTCCCTGCCCTATCTCGGCTGCTGCGAACTGGAGGATGCCACCTACCAGCGCACGCGGGCCTTTGCCCTCAGCGAGGACAATCCATACTTCACTCGGGGCGTGGCAGAGGGCATAGGCGGTCCACACGTGGGCCCAGGCATGATATGGCCGCTCTCGATCATCATGCGCGCCTTGACAAGCCGCGATTCAAATGAGATTTCGAATTGCTTGCGAATGCTGCTGGACACGAACGCTGGAACGGGGTTCATGCACGAGTCCTTCGATGCCAACGACCCGAGCAGATACACGCGCGCGTGGTTTGCATGGTGCAATTCACTCTTCGGCGAACTTGTAGTTCGTGTCGCCGCTTCTCATCCAGAGATCCTAGAAATGAGCTGAGGGAGCAGATCGCGGCTGAACCCTTGGCTTCGCACTTCAACATCCTTTTTGCAGAATTTAAAAAAAGGCAACCGTGGGAAGGCGGAGGAGAATATGACAATGAGTCCTAAGTGTTCACGACGCAGTGTGTTGAAGGGCGCTGGCATTTCGGCTGCGCTGCTTGGTCTGCCCGGTGGGGCGGCACACTTGAGTGCCGCCGAAATCGCCACACGCTATGACTTCAAACCCAGGTCACGAAACGCGCCCGTGGGTGAGGCCCGCGGCATCCATCCGGGGCGTGTTGTATGGGTGCACGATCCGGAAGCTGCGCGATGGAGCGGGCACATAACTCAAAACAGCGGTCATTGGTGGACAGACACCAGCACGGACCAGCAGCGCGTGGACGCGATGCTCTCGCGGTCGCTGCGGAGCTTGACCGGCGCCGAGAGCGACGAATCGGCGTGGGCAAAGATATTCGGCTATTACAACCAACGCGCCCACGGAATTGAACGAAACTATTCGCCGGGCGAAGCAGTAGCCGTGAAGGTAAATCTGAACAACAGCAGCGCAAAAGGGGAGGGCAATGTCGTGAACGTGTCTCCTCATGTGGCGCTGGCCATGGTGAGGCAGCTGGTGCGCAGAGCGAAGGTGCGGGAAACCGATATCATCGTTTACGACGCGCGCCGAGCTATCTATCCTGCCGTACTCACCAAGATTTGGACCGAGTTTCCGGATGTTCGCTTTGTGCAGTGGGAAACGCCCGCGGCGCCTCAACCCACGAACCCGCATTACGGCGACTATCGCGGACTTGAGGGGGCGCAATGGTTGGAGGGCGTCAGCTACTCCGTCAACCAGAATGAATACTATGACGCCAAGTTGATTCCGAAACAGATCAAAGACGCTACCTATCTGGTGAACGTGGCGCTGCTCAAAGCTCATTCGTATCCCTACTCGAGCCAGGAAGGCGGAGATGAGGGACAAACCGGCGTGACCATGACCGGCAAGAATCACTTCGGCTC